>DATHTS010000944.1:0-11061 GCA_035462935.1 Pyrinomonadaceae bacterium | reverse complement strand
CGCGACAAAAAATAATCAACTCACAATTGAAGAAAAAGAGCGAGACTTGCGCCGTTTGATGCGCGAAATGCGGAGCGTGTTGGTCGCCTTTTCGGGCGGCGTGGACAGTTCTTATCTCGCTTTGATCGCCGCACGGGAGCTAGGAAAAAACGCCCTTTGTATTCTGGGAGTTTCGCCGAGCGTTTCCGTGTGCCAGCGCGAAGAAGCCGATAAAATCGCGGCGGAATTCGGGTTTAATTACGAAAAAATTGAAACCGAAGAACTTGACAATCCCGATTATCAGGCAAATTCTTCAAATCGCTGCTATTTCTGCAAAACAGAGCTTTACGGAAAACTCAGGGATTTTGCCGAACAACGCGGAATCGAATTCATTCTGGACGGCTCGAACACCGACGATGTCGGCGATTATCGCCCCGGACGGGAAGCCGCGCGGGAAAAAGGCGTGCGAAGCCCTTTTATTGAAGTCGGTTTGAGCAAAAACGAGATCAGAATTTTAAGTAAAAAACAAAATCTTCCGACGTGGGATAAACCGGCAAGCCCGTGTCTTTCGTCGAGAATCGCTTACGGCATTCCGGTTTCGATTGAAAGGCTCTCGAAAGTCGAGCGCGGCGAAGAAATTCTGCGCGGTTTCGGATTTAGAGAATTCCGTGTTCGCTTTCACGGCGAGCTTGTTCGTTTGGAAATCGCTCCGGCGGAAATGGAGCGGGCTTTGTGCAAAGAAATGACCGATAAACTGGCGGAAGAATTTCGCCGTTTGGGTTTTCGATACGTGACGCTCGATTTGCACGGCTACCGCACCGGAGCGATGAATGAGGTGCTAGTGAGCAGTGAGCAGTAAGCAGATAGAATCGCTCTTGATGTTCACTTTCAGAATTAAATTTGGAGGAATTATCGGGCAAGAAGTTGTAGGCAGCATGCAGAAAAAGTTTCTAAGATGCATTTATTTTCTGCTCACTGCTCACCGCTCACTGCTCACTAACAAAAATGGCAAATCCGATGGCTGATGAGATGCGGCGTTTTAAGGGAAGCGATGAAAAAAATCCCTTTGAAGCGATGAGCGAACGCTTTGACCGCGCCGCGCAACTGCTCGGTTTAGACCCTGATTTATACGCCGTGATGCGCGTGCCGAGCAGGGAGATAAAAGTTTATATTCCGGTTAAGTTGGATTCGGGGCATATTGAGGTGTTTGAAGGCTTTCGCGTTCAGCACAATTTCGCGCGCGGTCCGGCAAAAGGCGGAATTCGTTACGCGCCTGACGTATCTTTGGACGAAGTAAAAGCGCTGGCGGCGTGGATGACCTGGAAGTGCGCCGTTGTGAATGTCCCGTTCGGCGGCGCTAAAGGCGGGATTATCTGCGACCCGCGTCAGATGTCTCTGGGCGAATTGGAGCGCTTGACGCGGCGTTACACGGCGGAGTTAATTGATTTCATCGGTCCAGATAAAGACGTTCCCGCGCCCGATATGAATACAAATGAGCAAACAATGGCTTGGGTGATGGACACTTATTCGATGCACGCGCGTCACACTGTCAATGCCGTTGTTACGGGAAAACCGGTCGCGCTCGGCGGTTCTTTGGGCAGGCGCGAGGCAACGGGACGCGGTTTGATGTTTACTATTAACGAAGCCATCAAACTTTTCGGTTTAACGCCGGAGCAAACTTCCGTTGTCGTTCAAGGTTCGGGAAATGTCGGCGGAATCGGCGCGGCTTTGATGCACGAAGTCGGTTACAAAGTAGTTGCGATTTCCGACATTGCGGGCGGAATTTATAACCCGAAAGGACTGGATATTCCAAAGGTTTTGAATTATTTGGAAACAAATAAAACAATCGAAGGTTATGCGGAAGCCGATTTTCTCGACAACAAGGAATTACTCGAACTCGAATGCGATGTTCTCGCTCCCTGCGCGACGGAAAATCAAATTACATCGGAAAACGCCGACCGCATCAAATGCAAAATTCTGGCGGAAGGCGCAAACGGTCCGACCACGCCGAAAGCCGATAAAATTCTGCACGACAAAGGCATTTTCGTTATTCCCGATATTCTGGCAAACGCCGGCGGCGTGACGGTTTCTTATTTTGAATGGGTGCAGGACCGGATGGGATATTTCTGGCGTGAAGACGAGGCGAATCAAAGGCTTGAAGAAAAAATGGTGGCGAGCTTTGATGAGCTGAATCAGTTTGCCAATTTACATAAGGTTGACACCCGAACAGGCGCGTATATGCTGGCGATTGACCGTGTGGCTTACCATACAAGAATGCGCGGGATTTACGCTTAATGAAAAAAAAATACGCCTAATTGTTAAAAATGCTTGATTTTCGGGCGAATCTAGAGTAATTTACTACGAGGGTAGTTTATGGTTTTTAAAGTCTTAAATATTGACTTTTTGGAAAAACTACCGTATAAGTTTAACGATATAAAGTAATTTTTTATTTATTACACGGCAGAAAATTTCGGTTTTTTAAATTTGAAAGTTTTTTCGTGTATGCGATAATTGACGTAGCTTGGCAAAAGATAAATGTTTTATTTTCTTTGAGCTACAATTTAGATTTTAAAATAAATTTTTCGGCGGAGGAATGTGATGAGACTCGCTAACAAAGCGTTTTTGATTGTGCTTACGATTTTGGCAATGGTAATTGCCGCGGCGGCGCAAACAACAACTACTACTACTACAGATGCTAGACCGGAGAAAGACCCGAGGAATACGGCGCCCACTGTTGGAACGGGCGGTCCTCCGGGAGGTCCGACCGGTCTATTTACGGTTTATGACGGACAAACCTTGAGAAGAGGTGAGTTCACTTTCAGTATTGCTTACAGCAATTTTGACCGCGATCCGGGCGATGCCGATATTACGGAAGTGCCGATTAGCTTCCAGATCGGTTTAACGAACAATTTTGAATTGTTCTTCAATACGGATGCGTATCGAGCGGTTAAGATTAACTCGCCCGGCAATCTTTCCAGTTTTTACCTGCCAAATTCGCAGTTAAGAATAGGAAATGTATTGGCTGTGCCCGGCGCTATTGTTTTGGGTCAAGGCGCTCAGGCAGGTTTACCTACTTTCCGTTTAAGGCAGCCTTTTGTGCAATACCCATTCGTAGGAGGGGTAACTTTCCCCTTTGTAAGAACGGGAACTACAATTGGAACGCCTGTCGGCGGCGGCGAAGGAGCGGCTAATTTCCCCGGACTTGGTTCTGTTTACGGAAGCATTTTGCCGGGCATCGTCTTGCAGACAGCTACTGTAGGAACCGGAGTGAACGCGGTAACAGTTCCGACGGTGTTTACTACTGCGCCGAGCTATTTGCCTGACGCTCCGTTTATTAACCGGACTTACGGCGAAAGCGCGTTTAATACTATGACGGTTGGCGCTAAATGGCGTTTCACCGGAGTAAACAATCCTTATGGCATCGGTATTATTCCTTTTTACCGATTCTATATGGACAATGCGAGCGATTTCAGCGGCTTTAACCAAATGCAGCGCGGAGCAAGTCCGGGCGCCGGAAGAATTTTCGGTGAGGGCGGTCGCGGCGATGTCGGTTTGATTGTATTCGCCGATGCCAGATTTCGCAGTTGGTTGAATATTTCGGCAAACGTCGGATACATCTATAACAGCAGCGTAAAAGGTGATTTCGGTTCTGAAGATGTTACGATTTTGGATAGAGGAGATGAACTTATTGCGGCGCTCGCGGTTGATTTCCCTGTCAATAAATACTTCCAACCGATCTTGGAATTCCGTTCGCTTCAATACGTCGGCGGAAGAACACCAAATAACTTTGAAAATGATCCGATGGACGGTTTAGCCGGCGTGCGTATCTTCCCGGCTCGCTGGGTAGGCTTTGGCTTTGCTTATCGTCATCATTTCAATCAACAGGATAGAGATAGTTTTGAAGACAGTACTTTTAGCACCACCACAACAGTAATCGGCGGGACGACAACGACAACAAGCTTTACCGGAGTTCCGCCCGGATTCAGAACGTCAACCGACCCGCACGGATTTATTATCCAGGGTTTTGTGGGACGGCGTGACAAGCGTGCAATCGAGCTTATCAATCAACCGGCTAACGTGACGGCTGTAACGCTCGGTTCGACGACCATTACTTTGCCGTGTCCTCCGGGACAGGTTTCGCGTAGCGGTCAATGTCCTGATAATAATTTTACAACTACGGTTTCAACAACCGCGGTTGACCCGGAAAATGATGTGTTGACCTACAGCTACACAGTTTCCGCCGGACGAATTGTCGGACAAGGCGCAAATGTTACATGGGATTTGAGCGGTGTCAGAGCCGGAACTTATACAATAACTGCCGGAGTTGACGACGGCTGCGGTATCTGCGGTCAAACGCAGACTCAAACTATCACAGTTGTAGATTGCCCGGATTGTGCTGTTCCAGAGGAGCCTTGCGTATGTCCGACTGTTACGGTTACTGAACCCGCGTCACCAGTCGAACCAGGTCAAACTATGACATTTACAGCTAATGTCAGCGGTGGAACGCAAGACTCTGTAACTTATAACTGGACAGTTGACCAAGGAACTATAGTATCCGGTCAAGGAACGCCAGTTATAACAGTTGACACCACTGGTTTAGGACGCACAACTATTCGTGCTACGGTTGAGGTTGGTGGCGATCTTTGCCCGACTTGTCCAACAATAACCGCAAGTGGTACGGGTATTGTTGATTTCGAGGAAATACGATCTAGACAAATTGACGAATTTACTCGTTTGTCGAATGATGATGTAAGACAAAGAATTGATAACTTGTTCATCGAATTGCAAAACGATCCGAATGCAACAGGTTACGTTATCAATTACGGTCCGCCGAGAGAAGTGACTCGACGCGAAACCCTTATCCGCAACCACATTAGGTTACGAAGGTATCCCGCTAATCGAGTAGTCTTCATTCAGGGTGGAACTGAACCGGAAATCAGAACGACGCTTTGGGTTGTTCCTGCCGGTGCTACACCGCCGACACCGTAAGGTAAAGGTTAATCGCTCTAGTTTTAATTAGAGCTTGGTTTAGGAAAAATGGGTGATGGTTTTCAAAGCCGTCACCCATTTTTGTATTTAAAAAACTTTACAAATCGCATTAAGAAGATTAGAATAAATTAGTGTCTTAAAAAAGGATACGAAAACCGCGCACTTTGATTCTGCTAATCAAAGCATCTCGATTTAACAAATCAAACAGTTTTGAAGACAACAGCCGGTTATGATATTTTCATCAGAAAATAGGGGTTGTTGTCGAATCTTTAACAAAGTTTCATTCCGGTATAACGCGCTGAGCGCATAATCTAATCGTCAGAAGTAAAAGCTATGAAAGAAATAAAAAAAATAAAAAATTGGCAAGTATGGATTGTTATAGTTAGTATTTGCTTGAGCTTTGTCGCCGTCAACGCAAATGAAAATGAAGCGGCGGAGCGTTTTCCCAAATGGCAGACTATCGGACCGAGCGGAGGCGATGTCCGCACGATTGTGGTTGATCCGAAAGATAAAGACCGACTCTATATCAGCACGCTCGACGGGCAGATTTATACTTCCGCCGACGCGGGCGAAAGCTGGGAACTGGTTGTTAATCTGAATCGTCCGCGGTTAATTCTGGACGATTTAATGGTTGACCTGCGCGATTCAAAAATCATATACGTTTCGGGACATCGTCATAAAAATCCGGGCGGATTTTTCAAATCCATTGACGGTGGCAGGACTTGGAAGGAAGCTAAAGAGTTGAGCCGCGAAGCGATTCATTCGATGACGCAATCCCCGCTCGATCCGAACATCATCACGGTCGGCACGACCAATGGCGTTTGGATTTCCAAGGATTCGGGCGACACCGGGAAAAAAATCGAATCCGACACGATGCCGGAAAACGTTAACTCAATAGCGATTGATCCGCGAAACACAAAGACGATTTATGCCGGAACCTGGTGGCGCCCTTATAAAACGACCGATGGCGGGAACACCTGGCGGCTTATCAAAAACGGGATGATTGACGATTCCGATATTTTCGCCGTTACAGTTGACCCGCGCAATCCCGACCACATATTCGCTTCGGCGTGCAGCGGAATTTACGAATCTTTTAACGGCGGCGAAAGATGGGCGAAGATTCAAGGCATTCCTTCGCAGTCGCGCCGGACACGCGATTTTCTCCAGCATCCGAGCCGCCCGTTAACGATTTATGCCGGAACGACCGAAGGCTTCTGGATGTCAACCAACGGCGGAAAATCCTGGGCAATGACGACGCAGAGAGATTTGGAAGTCAACTCGATCACCGTTCACCCCGACAGCCCGGACAGAGTTTTTATCGGAACGAATAATTACGGCGTGATGGTTTCAAACGACGGCGGAAAATCGTTTGAGCAGTCAAACGGAAATTTCAGCAGCCGTTATACGTATTCAGTTACGCCCGACATTGAGCGCCCCACCCGCTTGTATGCGACGACAATTAATACGGCGACCGGCGGCGGATTTATTTTTATCAGCGACAACAGCGGTTTGACTTGGAGACCGAGCGTAAAAGGTTTTGATACCAACCGAACGACTGCTTTCTCGCTGGTGCAGGATCGCGTAAATCCCAATACGATTTATCTGGCGACAAATTTCGGCTTTTTCCAATCGGATGATCGCGGCACTTCCTGGAAGCAAATTACGCTGCCGGAACCTCCTCCGGTAAAGAAAACGCCCGTTCGTCGCGGGGCGCGCGGTAAAACCGCTCCAAAACCGGCGCCGAAGCCGATCCCGAAACCGGTTGAGACCACACCGGGTTTAATCCCGGTCATCGGAGATAAAATAAATACTCTGATTCACACCGAAGACGGCAAAAACGGCTATTTAGCCGGAACGAACAACGGTTTGTATCGCAGCTATGATATTGCCAAAGGCTGGGAAAAAATCAGCTTTGGCGAGAACGTTAATCACCAGGTTGTAACGATTCTAAACTCGCCTTACGAGCCGGAAACGATTTGGATCGGCACTACGACATCGGGAGTTCTGGTTTCCAAAGACGGCGGCGAAACCTGGAAGCAAATTCCGAATTCGAGTATTCCGACGGGAATCCCGATCAGCTCGATTGTCGTCAATCCGAAAAATCCGAAATACATCTACGTCGGGACAATGCAGACGTTCTATTTAAGCAAGGACGGCGGAAAGAACTGGACGCGGCGCGGCGGAAATCTGCCGCTCGGCAATTACGCAAGCATTCTCGTAAATCCCAATAACGGCGAGGAAGTTATGATTGCCAGCGCCTTGGAACACAGTGACGGCATTTTCTATTCCGACGATTGGGGAATGAATTGGAAGCGCATTGATACGAAAGACCGCAAACTGGCGAGCAGCCGCGTTTGGACGCTTTTGTTCGACCCGAACAATCCGAACCGGATACTTGCCGGAACGCATTCATCGGGTATTTACCGGATTGAAAAGACCGGCGCGACTATTAAAGCCGACAACGAAACGCCGAGCGATTCGACCACGCGACCGAGAGTTGCCGCAAACGGTAATTAAGTTTAATCTTAAATTTTTAGAAAGGGCGATGTGAAAAGCATCGTCCTTTTTATTTTTAAATTGGAACTTGAACAATCGAAACTTTATAATCAAAAACCGAGGAGCGATTATTGTGAGTCAAGATTCTGAAAGTCCCTATCCGTCAAAGATTTTACCTTTCAAAGTTGAAAGTCTGCCTTTTTCCGAGATTCCCGGTCAGTCAAAACTTTTTATCGAATATCAGAAAGATTCTCAAGAATTAGCAAAATATTATCCTTCAAAAGTTTCTTCACACACGCAAATCGCCCGCCGAATTCCTGAAGTTCTGGCAAATTACAAAACCGATAGAAACGCATTGTGCGACGCGCTGGAAGATTTGAACCGGGCTTGCGGCGCGGGAGAAAAAACGCTGGAGAATATAAATCTTTTGCGCGACAAAGAATGCGTCGCCGTCGTCAGCGGTCAACAAGCAGGATTATTGACCGGACCTCTTTACACGATTTATAAAGCGCTCTCGGCGGTTCAGCTTTCCGAATGCCTGCGCGGGCGCGGCGTCAAAGCCGTTCCGGTTTTCTGGATTGCCTCGGAAGACCACGATTTTGAGGAAGTTTCAAAGGCTTTTGTGATCGGAAGCAAAAACGATTTGATCGAACTCGAAAACGAGCCGGAAAATTACCGCGAAAATCTTTCGGTCGGTTACGTCAAACTTGACCATTCGATAAAACAGACGATTGATAACTTATTTGAAAATCTGCCGCGCACAGAATTTACAGAAGAGCTACGAAACTTGATCGAGGAATCATGGCAGCCCGGGTTTGATTATGGCGAAGCCTTTGGGCGGCTTTTGATAAGCCTTTTGGGAAAATACGGTTTAATTTTGCTTTTCCCGCTCGATGAAAGATTGAAAAAGCTCGCCGCGCCGATTTACGTTGAATCTGTAAAAAAATCTCAAGAGATTGTTTCCGCACTGCAAAAACGCAGCAGGGAACTGGAAGAAAACGGCTTTCACGCGCAGGTTCTCGTCAGCGACGATTATTTTCCGCTTTTCTGGCAAGCGGAAGACAACACGCGGCACGCGCTTAAGCAAACCGCCGCCGGAACTTATCGCGTTGGGGATCTGAGAAAGGAATTTTCGCTTGACGAACTCGCCGAAATCGCCGCGCAAGAGCCGCAAAGATTCAGTCCGGGTGTGGCTTTACGCGCTGTTGTTCAGGATTATTTGCTTCCCACGGTTTGCTATTTCGGCGGCGGCGCGGAAGTCGCGTATTTTGCTCAGTCTTCGGAAGTTTACCGAATCTTGCAGCGACCCGTAACGCCGATTTTACATCGCCAGAGCTTTACGATTGTCGAGCCGAAACAAGCTAAGATTCTCGATAAATTTAATTTAGAAATTAAAGACCTGTTTGACGGAATCGAATATATCACGCCCCGGATTGTCGAAGACTTTTTGAATCCCGAGATGAAAAAGCTCTTTGCCGAAGTCGAGGAGAATATAAACACGCAGCTTAACCGTTTAGACCGGAGTTTGGCGGAAATCGAACCGACCTTAGCGGATAATCTGGCAAACAAGCGGCGGAAAATTATTTATCACATCGCAAATTTGAGAAAAAAATATCATTTCGCCGAGATGCGAAAAGATAAAATTTTAACGCGGCAAATCGAGATGATATTTAACACGCTCGTTCCGAATAAACACCTGCAGGAGCGGACGCTGAACGTTACCTGGCTGATAAATCGTTACGGGCTTAATTTGATAGATTGGATTTATCAGGCGATTGATCTGGATGATAAAGAGCATCGGGTAATTTATTTGTAAGAAGAAAATACAAAACGGACTGGAGCGCAAGCGTCTCGCTTGCAATGAGCGCATCGGCGCTAAATCAGATTTCCCGGTTTTACGGGCTTAAAATACATTCTTTTCTTAAAACTGAATAATTTCTCCAAAATTTTATATGAGATGGCTTGATTGGGCGATTGTCGCGGCTTATTTAATTTACGTAATTTGGGACGGGATTCGTCTGACAAAGGGCAGCGATAAGGTCGAGGGATATTTCCTCGCCAATCGGAGTCTGCCCTGGTGGGCGGTCGGGCTTTCGGTGATGGCGACGCAGATGTCGGCGATTACGCTTGTCGGGACAACCGGACAGGCGTATTCGGACGGAATGCGGTTTATCCAATTTTATTACGGGCTGCCGCTGGCGATGATAATTCTTTGTATGACGGCGGTTCCTTTTTTCTATCGTGCAAAAGTTTTCACCGCTTATGAATATCTGGAAAAACGCTTTGACTCGAAAACCCGCAGCTTGACGAGCTTTTTCTTTTTGCTGTCGCGCGGTCTGAGCGTCGGCGTTATTATCGCCGCGCCGTCGGTCATTTTATCAATCGTTTTGGGCTGGAGCGAGATCACAACCATTTTCGTGATGGGAATGTCAACGACCATTTACACGATGTTTGGCGGCGTGCAAGCCGTTACTTGGACTGATGTCAAACAGATGTTTCTTATATTTTTCGGTTTAGGTGTTTGTATTTTTATTATCTTGTCGGGATTTCCGGCGGGAGTTACAGTTTCAGACGGACTTCATTTGGCAGGCGCGACCGGCAGACTCGATACGATTGATACGAGCTTCGATCTGAAAGAAAAATACACGATTTGGTCGGGATTAATCGGCGGACTTTTTCTGATGCTGGCTTATTTTGGAACCGATCAAAGTCAGGTGCAGAGATTTTTAACGGCGAAATCCGTTGACCAGGGCAGGACTTCGCTTTTGATGTCGGCTTTTTTGAAGATTCCGATGCAGTTCTTGATTTTGCTGATCGGCGTGTTCGTTTTTATTTTTTATCAATTCCAAACGCCGCCGATGATTTTCAATTCGGTCGAAGCCGGAAAAGCGGAAACCGCGAGAACTGTAGAATATAATGCTCTTAAAGGCGAATACGAAGCCGTTCACGAAAGACGCGGGCAAGCCGCGCTGAATTACGTTTCCGCCAAAAATCAGCAGGACGAAGCCGCGCTTTCCGTTGCGAGAGAAAATTACATTCAAGCCAATAACGAATTTAACGCGACGCGCAAAAGGGCGACGGAATTTATCAAATCAACCAACAATAACAGCAGCTTTAACGACGTAAATTACGTTTTCCCGATGTTTGTTATTCAAAATATGCCCGCCGGGGTTCTCGGATTAATTATCGCGGCAATTTTTGCGGCGGCAATGTCCAGCGTTTCGTCCGAATTAAACGCGCTGGCGACGGCAACCGTGATAGATTTTTACCGGCGGCATTTTAAGACCGAAGCGATGGACGGTCATTATGTTTTGGCTGGTCGTATTGCCACATTTTTCTGGGGAATTTTCGCTTGTATTGTCGCAACATATGCGACTTCGCTCGGTTCTTTGATCGAGGTGGTAAACCGTTTCGGCTCATTTTTTTACGGCTCGCTTTTAGGCGTTTTTGTGCTGGCGGTTGCCGTTAAGCGAGCGAGGGCGCGAGGCGCTTTTTGGGGATTATTGTTCGGTATCGCGTCGGTCTGGATTGCGAGCAAGTTTACCGATATTGAATTTTTATGGTTTAACGTTATAGGCTGTTTGATAACGGTTTTGG
>DATHTS010000943.1:0-2060 GCA_035462935.1 Pyrinomonadaceae bacterium | reverse complement strand
GTGAGAAATGAGAGGTAAGAGCTAAGACAAATAATTCTCAGTTCTCAGTTCTCACCTCTCAGTTAATTTTATGGTCATTTACGAGATAACCGCCGTTGTGCGGGCGGGTTTAATTGAAGATTACGAAAAATATATGCGCGGGCGGCATATTCCTGATTTACTGGCGACGGGATATTTTAGCGGCGCGGCTTTGACGCGCTCGGCGGAAGGTCGCTATCGGATTCAATATCGAGCGCACGATCAAGCCGCTCTCGATGATTATTTGGCAAATGATGCAGAGCGGCTTCGCGCCGATTTTCTCGCGCATTTTCCCGAGGGCGCGGAAGTTTCACGCGAGATTTGGGAGGTTTTGCAGGATTGGACGGTTGATTAACCGGCGGCGCGGAAAAAACAGCTTTCTAACCTTCAAGTTTTTTCGGGTCAATAAAAACATCTGTTTCGCGGCTGATCTGCATACTTTGCCGCCATTGTCCTTTTCGGTCTTTGTGCCAGAAATCGGTGGATTTTGTGGTCGTGGTGAAATCCAAAATCCTGCCGCTGGGCATTTGCACTTTGCCGGCGCTGAAAAAGGTGACGGTCATGATATACCGGCTGCCGATTTTTTCGATTTTTTCGATTCTGGATTGAGCGAGCGTAAAGCCCCTGATCATACCGGAATAGTCCCGCATCCCGTTTAGGGCTTGTTTTTTATTCAGCCTTTTTGTGCCGGATTCGAGAATGTAATTTTCGTCGAGATATTTTTCCAGCGCTTTCGAATCCTGATTTTTTGCCGCTTCGTCAAACTCAACATAGATAGTTTTCAGTTCTTCGACATCTTTTTCATTAATCGCCGCCTTATTTTGCGCGGAAACGATAAGACTTAAGGCGAAAAAAAGACACATCAAGACGCAAATAGATATAAAATTTTTCATAGATTATAATTTCCTTTGAAGATAGGCTTTCGGGTAAACGAGAAGCGAAAAATATTTTACGACAAAAGTCGAGTTTTTTACAAACTTTTTTGGGAAAAATTTTCCGAGTTTGACAAAAATTTACAGTGCAAAGAATTTTGCTTTTGACGGTGAAAGGTTGTAAAGTAATAGAAAAAAAGGATTAGGGGGAAATTTATGGCGAAAGACGTGATTAATGTTGGCGGCGAAGAAAAGGTTGTGCGGGAAGACACGGCAAAATCCTATCGAGGCGTGATTTGGGCTTTAACGAGTGTGGTGGTTTTTATTGCGATTCTTTTGATTCTGTTTTTTACGGGATTATTTAGCTCTTTGACGGGCAGCGATTCGATGGAGTCTCCGGCATCGGTGGAGCAGCAGAGAAGATAGCTTTCAACCATCGGAGTTTGCTTAATTTCGCGTTTTCTAAGTTTTATAGAAAACGCGATTTTGCTTTTTTGTATTACAATTTAAATATGTTGGTTTTGGGAATTGAAAGCTCCTGCGATGAAACGGCGGCGGCGGTCGTGCGCGGCGGAACGGAGATTTTATCGTCGGTTATCTCTTCACAGATTGATTTGCACAGACCTTTCGGCGGCGTTGTGCCGGAACTTGCTTCACGCGAGCATCTGGAAAAAATCGAGCCGATTGTGCAGGAAGCGATAAAACAGGCAGGCGTTTCGCTCGAAGAGATTGACGCGATTGCGGTCACACAGGGTCCGGGTTTAATCGGCTCGCTGCTGGTCGGAGTCTGCTTCGCCAAAGCGCTGGCGTTCGGCTTGAACATTCCTTTTATTGGCGTAAATCACATCGAAGGTCACGTTTATTCGGTCGCGTTTGAAAATCCGCCGGTAGAATATCCCGCGCTTGCCTTGATCGTGTCGGGCGGGCACACCAATTTGTTTTTTATTCCCGAAGAAGGCAAATACAAAGTCGTTTCGCGCACCCGCGACGACGCGGCGGGCGAAGCCTTCGATAAAGTTGCGAAAATGCTGGGCTTAAGTTATCCGGGCGGACCTGTTATTGAGAAACTGGCGAAAGAGGGAGATGCGAAAAGCATAAAATTCCCGATAGCGAAAATTTCCGATGGAAGACCGGATTTCAGTTTCAGCGG
Organism: Pyrinomonadaceae bacterium; assembly: GCA_035462935.1. Taxonomy (GTDB): domain Bacteria; phylum Acidobacteriota; class Blastocatellia; order Pyrinomonadales; family Pyrinomonadaceae; genus DATHTS01. The sequence continues at coordinate 20 of DATHTS010000943.1, read as the reverse complement.
TCTGAAAACCGCCGTCTCGC
>DATHTS010000942.1:0-1832 GCA_035462935.1 Pyrinomonadaceae bacterium | reverse complement strand
AAAAAGCAGCGGCAATCCGCAGTTTTTTCCTGCCAACTGCTGCCTGCCGCTGCCTACTGATTTCCGCTCTTGCTAACGCGCGGGCTTCTGCCGTTTTAATTAAAAGCTATCTTAAAAATAATATTATCGTTAAGCCAGCGGTCTGTGACCGCGTTTGCCCCAGATTGTTGCCTGAGACGCGGTCATAGACGGCTTGCTTAACCTTACGTTTTGTATTTTTGAGATAGCCTCTAATAAAAGGCGAATCCTCGAAAACGAAGATTCGCCTTTTTGAGCCAACAATAAAATTTGGATTTAACGGAAAACCATTTCGCCGTTGTATCTGTTCCAAACCTCAGCAACTTCGTCTGCTTCGCCGGTAGTTTTCGGACGAAAGCCCAAAACTATTCCGCCTTCCTTTAAACCCGCTTCGTAATGCTTTGCTGTTTCTTCAGGTATTCCCGAACCGATTAACGCGCCGATTAATCCGCCGGTAATTCCGCCTGCGCCCGCGCCCGCAAGGGCGGCTGCCAGGGGTCCTGCGACAATAAGCCCTAAACCGGGAATTACAACGCTCGTTCCGATTGCGGCAATCGCGCCGATAATCGCGCCGACCGTTCCGCCGATTCCCGCTCCCGCGCCCGTTCCTTCAAGAGCCTTGCTGCCGAGTTCGGTTTCGTCGTCGGTCGTGTAATTTTCGCCGTAATATCGAGTGCGTGATTCCTCCGTCATTAAAATGCTAATGTCGTCCCGCGTGTAACCGCGGTCTAAAAGCGCCTGATAAGCGTTTTCCGCATCTTCCCGCGTTCGGAAAAGCGCCGTCATCATCCCTGTTGTTTGTACTGGTGCTGCCATTTATAAAACCTCCTTTTTGTATTTGTAAATTTAACTTTTTATTAAATTGAAACTGATAAAAAAGTAAAGCGTTACGTAAATAAACGCAACGCTTTACCTGTTTGAGGCGCAAAAATCCTGATGCGCCTTTTTAGCCTTTAAGAACTTCCGCCGGCTGATTTGCTTTTTCCGGCTGCTCTGCCTGATGTTGTTCCCGTCGTTGTGTTAGTATCAGTCGTTCCGGTCATTTCAGTGCTTCCGGTTGTGGATGTATTCGAACCGGCTCCTGTCAATGCCGTCGAAGCGGTTGTGCCGGTATTATATCCCGTATTGCCGCTTTCTTTCACACGTAGATTATTCTGCAAGTGTTTGACGCCTGAAACGCTTTCGGCAAGGTCTTCAGCATAACGCTTGGCGCTGCGGCTGCTGACAGTTCCCGTCAGGGTCACTTCCCCATTTTCGACGCTTACTTCAATATCCGAAGCATCCAAATAATAATCATCCGTTAAACGATCGTTCACATCTTCGCTGATGCGGCTGTCGGATCGCTGGTAATTCCTCGTTCCTCTTCCGCGATAGCCTTCGGAACGTCCGCTTTCATCGCCCTCAAACCAAGAAGCTACTTCATCCGCCGCTTTTTCAAACCAGCCGCGTTCCTCGCCGCGACCCGTGCCACGATTGCGGTCATAATCACGATTAAAGCCGCTTTCAGAGCCTTGCCCATAGTAGCCTCCGCCATAGTTTCTTCCCGAAGAGCGTTCGCTTCCCCTTCCGTAGCCTTGATTATATGTTGAACCATAACCGGCAGCATCATCGCTGTAGCCTTCATTTCCGTAACTGTAGTCACGATCCTCATCATAATCGTTTTCAAATCTTCCGGTATTGTAGCCATAGCCGCGATTATCTTCGTAATCTCGTCCGCCATAGCCTGTGCCGCGATTTGAGCTGTGCCCATAGCTGCCCGATCCGGAACCGCCTCTGCCCTGATTATAGCCTCCGCTTCCTCCGGAACCGCCGCT
>DATHTS010000941.1:0-7128 GCA_035462935.1 Pyrinomonadaceae bacterium | reverse complement strand
AAAAGACGGCGATTATTCTTCGATTTTGGAAATTATTAAAGAAAAAAACAGCCGCGTTTTCGGCTTTCAGACAGTGCTTCAAACTCTTCTTTTGAATTCACGCTTAAAACAAAACTTTTCGGAAATTCTCAATGCTGTTTTTGAAACTTACGACACGACAAAAATTTGTCTGGAAGCGATGCGAAACGTTTTGGGAAATCTTGAAATCAACGGGAATTTAATGAGGATTTATAATTTGTCGGAAAATCACCGCGAGAAAATTAGCGAAATGATAGAAAATGCGCGAATGGAATTAAAAACCGAAGATTGATTTCAGGAAAGGCGGTTTTTATAACAACTGTTAAAGTCTTGGAAGCTGTTTGAAAACTCAGATTTTGTCGCTGAAAGCGACCGATTTAATAGCGTCGGGTGCAACCCGACGTAACGCAACGTGAATTTGTCCGTCCCTGTAAGGGACGAATAAACCCATTGAAAATTCGTCCCTTACAGGGACGGATGTTTAATTTATCCAAGTCGTCGGGATTTTCCCGACGCTATTAAATTTGTCCGCTTCGCGGACGTTTCCGAGTTTTCAAAACAGCTTCTTAGAATTTTTATCCCTTATAAATCAAATGCAGAATTTTTCGCGCCAATTGCTGACCGAATGGCGGCGGCTCGACCTGCCCGTTGAAGATAAAACTCTGGTCGCGGCGGTTTCGGGCGGCGCGGATTCCTGCGCGCTGGCGTTTGCTTTATATGAATTGAGGAAATGGAAAAAGCTGAATCTCCGGTTTGTCGTCGCGCATTTTAACCACGATTTGCGCGGAGAGGAAAGCGACGCGGACGAGAAATTTGTAAAAGATTTCGCGCGAAAATACGATTTTGAATTGGCTTTTCACAAGGAAAGAGTTTCCGCCGAAGGAAATCTCGAACAAAACGCGCGTCTCGCCCGCTATAAATTTTTGAAAGAAACGGCGGAAAGCCTTCACGCCTTCGCCGTTTTGACGGCGCACACGCTCAACGACCAAGCCGAAACATTTTTAATAAATCTCATTCGCGGAAGCGGATTGAAAGGTTTGGGCGGTATGAAGCCAATACGTTTTTTAGAAGAGGAGAAGAGGAGAAGAGGAGAAGAGGAGATATCCGATAACCAAGATGCAATCTTCTCATCTCCTCTCGCCCCCATTTCCTCTTCTAAAATTTTGCTTGCTCGTCCCTTACTTTCATGGGCGACGCGCGAGATGACGGAAGATTTTTGCCGTGAAAATTCAATCGAATTTCGCTATGATTCGATGAATGAAGATTTAAAATTCAGCCGCGTTCGCATTAGAAAAGTTTTAATTCCGCTTTTACAGGATTTTAATCCGAAAATTGTGGAAACTGTGGCAAAAACAGCCTTTCTATTGAGACAGGATTTTGAGGGATTTGAAGAAAAAAGCGCGGAGAAAATAAAGGAGTTTGAGCCGCATTATAAAAACGGCGAGTTGAATCTAAAGGATTTGAAAGAAATTTTTCCGTCAATGCGGCGGCAGATTCTGCGTTTATGGCTGAAAGAGAATCGCGGTGATTTGCGACGTTTGGAACAAAAGCATATCGAAGCCATTGAACGTCTGGCTTTTAGCCGGAAAAGCGGGAAAACTGTGGAACTGCCTGATGGTGAAACGATAGTAAAGAGCGGCGGAAAGTTGTTTTTTTCGGCAAAGAGCGAAAAGAAAAGTTGAAAAATAACGGTTTGCAAACTACAATCAGAGGTTGGAATTCGGAAAGCGTTTGCCGGACGCTTTTCGTAACAACGGAACTATTGAAACTTTCATCAAAGGAACAACTTATTGATGAAAGTTAATTTTTTGGAGGCTATACATTGAGTTCTAAAGCTAAACAAGTAATTTTATGGCTGATGATTATTTCCAGCGCGCTCTTGTTTGTTTATTTTTTACCGGGAAGACAAGATAAAAATCCGCAGGATTTACCAATCGATTTGGCGATTTCCCGCATCAACAATAAAGATTTTAAGGAAGCTAAATTTACGCAATCACAGGTTGAGTTTCTTGATGCAAACAATAATAAGCTCATTACGACGATTGGAAGCGACCCGACGCGAGAGACGCTTCTTAAAGCAATCACAGATTTTAATCGGGAGAATCCCGGTTCGGCAATAAAAACAACGGAAGATCCCGCTTCGAGCGGTCTGTTCTGGATTGTTTTAATAAACGCTCTGCCGTTTCTGCTTCTAATCGGATTTCTGGCGTTCACCTTGCGGCAGATGCAGGCGGGCGGCAACAAAGCCCTCAGCTTCGGTAAATCTCGCGCCAAACTTTTGAATAATCAGCAAAAGCGCGTAACTTTCAAGGACGTTGCCGGCGTTGAAGAAGCAAAAGAGGAATTGCAGGAAATCATTGAGTTTCTGAAAGACCCGCAAAAATTCCAAAAACTCGGCGGAAAAATTCCGAAAGGCGTTTTGATGGTCGGACCTCCGGGAACGGGCAAGACGCTTTTGGCAAAAGCCGTCGCGGGCGAAGCAAACGTTCCGTTTTTCTCGATTTCCGGCTCGGATTTCGTCGAAATGTTCGTCGGTGTCGGCGCAAGCCGTGTTCGTGATTTGTTCGAGCAAGGCAAGAAAAACGCGCCGTGCATCATTTTTATTGACGAAATTGATGCCGTCGGTCGTCATCGCGGCGCAGGCTTAGGCGGCGGACACGATGAGCGCGAGCAGACTTTGAACCAGCTTTTGGTTGAAATGGACGGTTTTGAATCAAACGACGGAGTTATCCTGATGGCTTCGACGAACAGACCGGACGTTCTCGACCCCGCGCTTTTAAGACCGGGAAGATTTGACCGCCGCGTTGTCGTTGGTCGCCCGGATGTCAGAGGACGCGAAGGCATTTTGAAAGTTCACACGCGCAAAATCCCGCTTGATGAAGGCGTTGACATCAGCGTTATCGCTCGCGGAACGCCCGGATTTACCGGCGCCGACCTTGCTAACCTAGTGAACGAAGCGGCTTTAAACGCGGCGCGTTATAACAAAAAAGTTGTAACGATGTCGGATTTTGAACTCTCGAAGGACAAAGTTTTGATGGGCGCGGAACGCAAGAGTATGGTTCTCACGGACGCCGAAAAGAAATTAACGGCGTATCACGAAGCGGGACACACGCTTGTCGGTCTGAAAGTTCCATCGGCTGATCCGGTTCACAAAGTTTCCATCATTCCGCGCGGAATGGCTCTCGGCGTAACGCAGCAGCTGCCGGAAGGCGACCGCCACAGTTACACGAAGGAATATATTACGAGCCAGATTGCGATTTTGATGGGCGGGCGCATCGCCGAAGAAATTTATTTCGGCGCGGACAAAGTTACGACCGGCGCGTCAAACGACATCGAAAGAGCGACCGAATTGGCGCGCTCGATGGTTTGCGAATACGGAATGTCGGAGTTAGGTCCCCTGACTTTCGGCAAAAAAGAAGAACAAATCTTTTTGGGTCGTGAAATCAATCAGCATCGGGATTATTCGGAAGACACGGCGATCAAGATTGACCAGGAAGTCAAGAAAATTATCGCCCAGCAGTATGATTTAGCCAAACAAATCATTACCGAAAACAATGAAGCGATGGTTCGGCTTTCGGAAACCCTGCTCGAACACGAAACGCTTGACGGCGTTCAGATTCGCCGCGTGGTTGCCGGGCTTCCGCTTGACGCTGATAAAGATTCTTCAGTCAAAGAGGACGGAAATAAACCGGCGACGGAAGAAACCGATAAAAAGCCGTTCAAAAAGCCGATTCTTCCGCCGATAACCGGAAATAATCCGGCGACGGCTTAAGAAAGGAAAAAGTGAAAAGGTAAAAGGCAAAAGTGAATTACGCTTCACTTTTGCCTTTTACCTTTTTTATTCCAATCTTATTTTTCCTTAGCCGACAAAATATAGCTTCCTCTCCCGGAAACTACATATTCAGGATGATTGCGCACCTCTATTTTTACTTTTCTGATTCTTTCGTCCCGCGCCGGATTTGTCGGGTAATAGCCGATGACATACCGCAGATTCATTCCCGACAGTATTTCCGAATAGATTTTGTCGGCTTGTTCGGGCTGTTCCAGAAAATCCGTCCAGCCGCCCGTGAATTTAGCGATTTCCGCTATTGCCGACTGCTGCTGATGATAGGTTGCAGCCCGTAATTTCAGGGCTTTCCCGGTAACTTTTATATTTGCAGGCTGGAAGGCGATTTTACGCAGTTCGGCAGACGCTTTTACGTCGCTTTCCAAGTTCATTCTCGCTCTTTTCAGCCTTTCGTCTTCCGGCATTCCGATAAAACGCAGACCGGGAATAATTGTATAAACGGTCGCCCGCCTTTTTTCGGTCGCGGTTAAGATGTCGCCGGAACTGAAATTTATCTGCGTTAAATGATTTACCTTCTCGCCCTTCAATTGATACAGTTGATCTCCGTCGGTTTGAAAAATAATGATCGGGCGAAGGTCTTCCGCGCGAAACATCTCGTTCAGAGCCGCCATCAGCGCGCTGTATTGCAGGCTGCGCCCGACCTTGCCGGATAATGCGTTCATTTTCAACGATTCGAGTTTTTCTTTGAGCAAAGTTTTATCCGCGGTAAAATTCTGCAATAACTCGACATCATCCGTCACAATCGCCATCCGGTCTTTCGGATTGAGCTTATCAACCAAAACTTTTGCCGCTTCGACGCTGGTTTTTATGTAAGGCAGTTGGCTCTGGCTGTAATCAATTATCAAAACAATCGAACGCGGAATTGTTTCGCCGTCGCCAAGAGAAAAAACTTCTACTTCCTGCAATTCGCCGTCTTCCTTGACGATAAAATCATCTTTGTTCAAGCCTTTGACGGTATTTCCTTTTTCATCTGAAACCAAAACATCATTAATAATCAGAGTGGTTTCGATACGAATTATTTCGCCGTCTTCCGCATTAACGGTATTTAGTGCCTTGCTATCGGTTTTATCTTTATTTTTCTTGCCAATCTTTTCGAGACTCGCGCCGAAGTTTTTCATTTCGGGCTTCTCGTTGTCCGCCGATTGAGCCAAACCCGTAATACTCGAATTCGTAAAGACAAAACAAATGCAAAAAACCACCGTTATTGAATAAAAAATCCGTTTATTCCGCATAGAAAAACCTCTCTCTATGATTCTGTGGACGAACCTCAAATTTTTAGCTTTAATGCTAAATTTACAACTTTTACAGGCAAAAAGATAGTCGAAAAACTTTTTATTCTATCTTCCAAAGCCTTAATGGAAATAAGCGGAGCGAAAGGATTATCGCCCGTCAAACCAGACCGCACAGCCGAAATCTATTCATGGTCGGACAAACCCAAAACCGCGTTGGCGCGGCGTTTGTCCCGCGCAAATGCCGCCGGGAGATTTGCGAAAAGAATTGAAAACAGCAGCCGTTTCAAAGCTTTTATAACGGATTTCAAATAAGTGCAATAAAAATTCGGAATAAGTGATAAGTGAAAAGGAATAAGTGAAAAGAAACATTTCACTTTTTACTTATTCCTTTTCACTTATTCCGATTCATCCTATATTTCAGATTATTACTGAAATCTACTCTAATTTACTTTTTTCCAAAAGCGCTTCCGAAACACTTCTAGGAACATCTAGCCCCGCGTCCCCGACAAGGACGCAGCGCGTGGGTCAAGACAAATCGGGCAACTTGGCGTCCCTGTTTGGAACCCATCTCGTCCGCCGTGCGGAAGTGAAGCCCGGAATAAATCCGCGCGTCAATGACTTCATCAAGTCCCTCATCGAATGTGTCCCACTGCCGGGTGATGCCCGTAATTGTTGAAACGATTGGCACGCTCGGATCATCCCCAAATGCTTGTTGGAGAATTGTTGCCATGGCGGTGCTGTTTGTCGTATGTCCTGACGGATATTCAGGATGCCGCGGCGTTGTAAAAAGCGGCGTCCAGGTCGGGTCAGCCGTTGTCAGATCGTTTCCGTCTTCATCGCCGCGCCGGATGGCAGGCTGCGGTCGCCAGTAATTGTAAAAATATTTCGCTTCCCAGCAGGCGACGCTCGAATCAGCCGCCGCCAAATAGACGAGCGCAAAGATGCGAGCCCGTTCCGACAAACTGAAGTTTTGTGTGGCGTTTAGCTGCGCTAAGGGTTGGCTCCAGATTGCCACCGGAGAGCCGAGCCAGAAGGTGGCAATCTGAGTTTGTTCCGCGGTTCGCGTCTGACTGTTGAGCGATCCGATTTCCTTAATCTCATTATAATCCTTCGCGTATTGCTCGCTGTCGAGAGCGGGCGGCGCTTCGGGGCGGAACTGCGAGCCGCTGCGAATCACCCAGGGAGTCAAATTTCCCCAGCCGGGCAGCAGAGCCGGTTGAGCTGTGAGCAGAACAAAAACGCCCGGCTGCCCGGCACCTGGCGCGGTATAATTAAACTGGGCAAAGGCGGAGCCATCGTTTGCGCGAGCTGTCAGGATTCTTGTAGCAGCGGTTATGCCGTAACCGACACCCGGATCATTTACCGACAATCCGTGCGCGGCAAGCGATGTCATAAAGAGATTGTCAAGCGCCATAGATTGACCGAAGAGCGACTTCAGCGCGTGGTATGACGCCGCGATTGCCGCAGCTTCGGGAGAAGCGCCAGCGGGCGCGGGAAGACGCGAAAGATAGGTTTCATATTCGCCTGTAATTCCATTGACCGCATCGTGAACCGACACTTGAACAATCGCCATCGTTCGCGTTTGCTGAACGGGAGCGAGAGCCGGCACAACCGTTCGACTAACGGCTTCCTGATGCCATTCGGCAATGGCATCGCCGGGCAAGGGCGGCTGCCCGGCGATTGTATTACGGGCGGAAACAGTTTCGGCGCACCCGGCGGATACAACCAAGACAACGGTGATAGCCGACAAAATGAACCGCCAACTTTTAACGATGGCGGCGGTTTTTTCGATGATATTCATTTTATACATTTTTTTTCTCCTTAATTTATCTTCTGAATTTGCAGAGTGCCGGTCGGCATCAGCCTTTTTAGAACGCTAATCACCTTTTTGGAAAAATTTCACTCTACTTATTAGCGCGACGGTTTTTAAAATCAGAGGTCAAATTTTTTCAAAATGATTGACTTTTCCCTCAAACAGGCATATTTTTGTGCAAAGGACAGATTAATTTCCCGCCGCCAAAACTCTGGCTT
>DATHTS010000940.1:0-5221 GCA_035462935.1 Pyrinomonadaceae bacterium | reverse complement strand
CGCCTGTCATTGTCGGTTTCCGGCGAAATCTGCAAAAATCTCCGGTAAGATTCGGCAGCTTCTCTATAATTTTCGGCGCGGGCGTTTACCTGCGCGTAAATAAACAGAAAATCAGACTCTCTCGGATTGAGAAAGATTGCTTCGCGTAAATTGTCAATGCTGTTATAGATTCGGTTTTCGTAATAATCGAGCATTCCCAAGCCAGCCCAAGCCATGCTTTCCTTTTTGTTCAGCTGCAAAGCATTTATCAATAAAACTTTTGCATCATGAAAATTTCCCGCCGACAGATAAGTTACGCCCAAGAGAGCGAAAGCGTATGAATTTTCCGGTTCGGCTTTAGCAACCGGATACGCGAAATCATAGGCTTCAACTAATCGTCTTTGTTTAATTAAAATATATGCGAGGTTAAGTTTGGCTTTTGATTCCTGCGGGTAACGTTCTATCACGCGCCGCAGAACTTTTTCGGCTTCCGTAAATGCTCCCTTGCGCGTCAGTTTTTCCGCCTGCCTGATTAAGTCTCGCGCGTCCAGCGTGTCGGCTTGTCGAATATCATCGCCTGCCGACGCCGCGCTCGAACAAAACAAAATCAGCAGACAAATCCAAACAACTAAAGGCTTCTGGTGGAAAGGAAACTGAAAAACTTTTGGAAAATACAAATTAGACCTCATATATAAAAACTCCTTTCCCTGAATTTTCAAAATTCACTTTAGAATCTCGCCCGTTTTGAGCGACCAAAGCACCAAATCCAATTCGTCGAAATCAATCTCGACTTGGCGGGCTAAATTTTTAAGCTGTTGTTCAATGGTTAGATACCTTGCCCTTGTATTTGGTGGCTTTGGGTCGTCAATTATTTTCAATTCCGCCAAACTCCGCAAAATATGCTTGTCGAGAATGGCGTAACCTTTCAGCCCGATATTCCGCAAAAAATGGCTGGCTTCCTTATAACCCAAGCCTTTGATCCGCTTTTCTCTGACCAGCCAATCGCGTCTTTCCAAATCGTCTTCGAAGCTCTGTAATTTTCTACGCAATCGCATTCCGCAATGTTCACGTAAAAATTCACGCGAAGCGACGATATACCCGGCTCGCGCATTCGGATAACGATGCACGCCCTTTAAAGCCAAGGCTAACTCGTCGTAACTTCCTTCCAGCAAAAGCGGTCTGACGGCTTCGACCGACCGCAAGCCCATTCGCGCCGAGCATCCGCCGGTAAAAAAGCAGAAAACCATCTCTTCCCAAAGCCTCGTATCATCTGCGGAATTCCAGACCGCCTCAAATTCGGCGATCCGGGCGCGGATTTCATCGCTTCTTTCGGCGCGCGCTTTTTTTATTTTTTCAACGGTTAAAGGCTGCTGCTCTTTTTTCACAAAACCTCGATGGTGCTTAATTTTATGAACTCTGCCAAGCCTTTGTCAATAAAATTTAAAATTACTGTAACACAAAAAACCTTAAATTTATTGCGGTTAAATTCGCGCCTCCAAAATACAGTTGACATCACTTCGCCAAAAACACAAAATATAGTGGTGGTCTTTCCCTTATAACACAATAAAATGTTCAGACTTCAACGTTTAGAAATCACCGGATTTAAATCTTTCGCCGATTACACGGAGATAGTTTTTACCGACAGCGGTATCACGGCGGTCGTCGGTCCAAACGGATGTGGTAAATGTGTCAGCGGCGACACTTTGATTACCTTGTCTAACGGACAGGAAATAGGAATAAGGGAGTTAGTTGAAACCGCTCTGGAAAATTCTTTCTTCAAGGAAAAATTTGACGATGGTTTTCAAACACAGGAAAATCCTCAAAACATTGAGATACTTTCCTTAAACCCGAAAACACTTAAACTTGAACCGAGAAAAGTTTCAGCTTTTATAAAACGCAGAACGACGCCGAAGCTACTGCTTATTCGCACAAATTCGGGGCGCGAAATAAAAGCTACTCCGTATCACCCTTTATTTACTTTGGAGGGTGGCAACCTTCGGGCATTGCGGGCGGATGAGATAAAAACAGGCGTTAGAATAGCAATTCCCCGAAATTTGCCGTCGTCAGAAAAGAAATTTAAATTTTCGCCCAAAGATTATCTTAATTTATTTGATTTAAAGGACAATGTATTTATTCCGTTTTCCGATGAATTAAAGAATTGGACTAATGAAGGGAAAAATCATTTTGGCAGCTTTTCCGAATGGTCGAAATTTGCGGGAGTTTCGGAAACCACATTAACCGGTCTGCGCGGGAAACAAGCGGTTAATATTGCTAATTTAAATAGTCTTGCCGAAAACTTTAACGCCCTTCCGCCTTTCGCTTATCAAGTAAAATCAAAAGGAAATGGTTTTATACATTTGCCTGAAAACTTTTCGCCCGAACTTGCCAGATTTCTCGGTTTGTTAATTGCCGAAGGTAGAAATGTATCAAATAATGTAATCTGGTTTGTTAATTCAGATGAAGCAGTTAATCGAGAATTCAAGCGTCTGGCGAAAAAACTTTTTGATATTGGAGTTTTACAGAAAAACTATAAAAAAACCGCGATTGACAACCTCATTTTTTCCAAATCGCTTTGCCAAATTTTAGATAAATTATTCGGTTTTATAACCGATTCAAATTCGTTTAATAAACAAATTCCACCACAGGTTTTACAAGCTGATGCAGAAACAAAATGGTCTTTTATATCCGGGCTTTTTGAAGGCGACGCTTACGTTTGCGCTCGTCCGCAAAAAAGCAACGGTAAGTTTTTAACTTACATTGAATACACAACTGCCAGCGAAACGCTCGCAAGACAAATCGTTTCTCTACTTCTTCAACTTGGCGTTTTTGCCTATTTGCGACCGAAACAAAAATACGCTGCAAATACTCAAGAAAAGAAAATTCGAACTTATTATTCCGTTTTGATTTATGGCTCTCAACAGCTTAAATATACCGCCGGGAATTTAAGTTTTATAGGCGAAAAGCAAAAATCGCTTGAAAAACTCAAGAATTTAAATCCTTCGGAAAATCCGAATAACGACCTTGTTCCGGGCGCTGCCAAACTTGTCAAAGAAGCAGTCAGATTAGCCAAAGTAAAAGTTAAGCCCAATCGAAGGTCGTTTCCCAAAATCGCGGCTTACACCAGCCAAATTTGTGAGCCGAGCCGAAAGGGATTGAATGAAGTTATTGAGCAAATAAAGTATTTGAGTAAAAATTACGCACCTGCCGAGGATACTTTAGAGCAGCTTAATATTCTCGCCAATTCTGATGTTTATTGGGACAAAGTAATTCAAGTCGAAGAAATTTCAGCGTCTGATGATTGGGTTTATGATCTGAGCATTGATGAAACCCACAATTTCGTGGCGAACAATATAATCGTTCATAACAGCAATGTCTCAGATTCTTTCTCCTGGGTTTTAGGCGAACAGCGTCCGAAATCTCTGCGCGGCGAGGAAATGAAAGACGTTATCTTTCAAGGCACAAGCAAGCGAAGCGCGAGCGGGATGGCGGAAGTCGTTCTGCATCTTGTCAGGGATGAATCGTCTTTTGATATTGACGAAAGCGAACTTGAAGGCATTGACGAAACTTTGAGCGAATTTGATGAGCAAGCCGTTGAAATCGAAGAAATCTCGCCGGAAGAAACCGAACTCAAAATTCAAAATTCAGAACTCAAAACTCAAGAAAACGGTTTTCACGGCGAAGAAATCGAAGTCGAAAAAGTCCAAGCGGCGCAAGTCGGTTCGATTCAGACAATTCAGGTAAAAAAAGCCAGACGGCATTGGCGACCGCGCAGCTTCGCGCTGGATTTCGCGCCCGGCGAAGCCGTTTCCGTTACGCGAAGGCTTTATCTTTCAGGTGAGAGCGAGTATCTGCTGAACGGAAAAACCTGCCGCCTGCGCGATATTCAGGATTTGTTCGCCGGAACCGGGCTTTCGGGAGCGCATTACGCAATTATTGAGCAAGGACGCATCGGGCAGATTCTCTCGGCAAAACCCTCTGACAGAAGAAATTTAATCGAGGAAGCCGCCGGAATTTCCAAGTTCCGCACGCGCCAACGCGCGACCGAAGCGCGTTTGGAATCGGCAAAAGGAAACTTACAGCGTATTACCGACATCGTCTCGGAAATTGAGAAACAGGCAAACTCGCTTCGCCGCCAAGCCGCCAAGACACGCCGCTACAAACTTTTGCGCGAGGAGCTTCGCGTCATTCTGCGGCAGGTTTTCGCCGCCGAAGGCAGATATTTGTCCGATTTGGTCGAAGATTTGGATGCGAAACTTGTCGAAGCCGTAAAAATCGAGCGTGAAAGTTTTTCAAAAGTCGTGGAAAAGGAAGACGCTTTTCGGGAAGCGACGCAAAAGGCGCGTGAAGCGGAAGAAAGCCTTGCGGAAATCCGCGCCCGTCACGCCGAAAATGCCTTGCAGCGCGACCGCGCCGACCGCGAGCATCGTTATCAGGAAGAGCAGATTGCCAATTTGAAACAGCGTTCAGCCGTTTTGCAGGGCGAAATCAAAGCTACCGAACAGCGTTTGGAGCTGATTAAAACCGAATTCGGTCGGCTCGCCAAAGAAGAGAAAAGGGAACGCGCCGAAGCCGAAAAAGCAGGTCTGGCTTTTCGTGAAGCCGAAAAAAGTTACCAATCAAAATTGCAAGAACTGAATCGAACCGAAGTTGAACTTGAAGCCGAACGCGCCGAGTTTGTGCAGCACACGGCGGCGGTCGAGCGTCTGGCGGAAATCAAGCGACAGCTTGAAAACACGATCGAGCGTTTGAAAGAGCGGGCGGAAGGTTTGCGGCGCGAAGGCGAGCGAGCCGAGGAAACTTACGCCGAGCATCAGAGAGAAGCCGAAAAGCTGGAAAAAACTCTCGGCAAAGAGCGCGAGAAATTGGAAACACTGCACGCTGAAAAACAGGAAATTCTGCAAACAATAGAGCAGGCGCGAACTGCCTGGAAGACGGCGGAAAATGAATTAAAACTTGTGCGCGAAGAATTTTCCCGCAAGCGAAATCGTCTGGAAACATTGCAGGAACTCGAAGAAAAACGCGCCGTTTACGCGCCGTCGGTGCAGAAGCTTTTTGCCGAGCAGAAGAAAATCGGCGTCAGTTTTTTAGGAACTCTGGCGGATAAGCTGAATGTTGACGACAAAGCGGAAAAAGCGGTGGAAAATCTTTTCGGCGCGTTTTTGCAGGCGGTTTTGGTCGAAAACGAAAAGGAAGCGCGAAAGGTCGTTGATTACTTGAACGCGAATAATTTCGGGCGGATTGC
>DATHTS010000939.1:0-6695 GCA_035462935.1 Pyrinomonadaceae bacterium | reverse complement strand
TAAAATTTCCTCACGTCTTCGAGCGTTGCCGCGCTAAGTTCTTCCAGATTTCCGATTCCGGGACGCTTATACGGATGCTTTTCAAATGAAACCTGCTCGACATAAAGCCGGAAAAGCCTGCCGTAAGGGTCGGCTAAAACGCGCTGATTAAATTCCTCCTTTACAACATCGCGCTCGGAAACGAAATTTGCCTCATCCACATTCAAATTCTGCATTCTTTCGGCTTCCGCCCATAGCAGCGTTTCGAGATAATTCGACGGAATTTCCTGATAATAATTGGTCAAGTCGTCCCAGGTTGAAGCGTTATTCCACCCGCCGACATCTTCGGTGAGCCGGTCGAACATCTCGCTTTTCATATTCTTGGTTGATTTGAACATCATGTGCTCGAACATATGGGCAAACCCGCTGCGCCCCTCCGGGTCATCCTTCGAGCCGACGCCATACCAAACCTGCACGGTAACCGTCGGGCTTGATTTATCCAAAACCGAGATAACCTGCATCCCGTTTTTCAAAGTCCTCTGCTTTAAATTAATCGGCGTGATTTTCGCCTGCGCGAAAGCCGTCTGGCTCATCAGCAAAGCAATTATCATTAACGATAGAAGTGTTGAAATCTTTTTCATTTTTTAATTCCCTCAATAGATTTTGTTAAATACGCAAGGAAACGCAATCGGGTTTTATGATGAAAAACCGCGAAAAGCCGATGCAAAACAATTGATATTGTTTCCTTTCGCCCTTTCAGCCTTCTTTCAGGCTGCGTGAATAAAGAGAAACTTTGCCAAAATCTTTAAAATCGGAAATTTCCCTTTCGTAATTTAATCCGCATTTTTCCGCAACACGAATCGAAGCCGCATTTTCCGGTTTAATAACGGCAATAATTCGTGTAAAACCAAACCGATTAAAGCCAAGATTCATAATTTCCCCGGCTGCTTCGGTCGCCAACCCTTTGCCCCAAAAATCACGGTCAATCAAATATGCGAGTTCGAGGTCTTTCACGCCCTCGATTTCCTGATACAACAATCCGCATCTTCCGATAAAACGATTATTTTCCTTTAACACCGTCGCCCACAAACCGAAACCCAATTGGTTGTAATATTTTTCGATGTGTTTTTGGATGCTGTTTCGTACAATCTCAACGGACTCGCTGCTATCTCCCATAAACTTCATTGTTTCGGGATTTGAGTAAATACGGTGTAAATCTTCCGCGTCATCCGGCGTCAGTTTTCTAAAAATAAGCCTTTCGGTTTCGGTAATTTGCATAAATTTTAAGACTTTCAGCCAAATCTATTTATTATATTCGTAAAATCCCTTCCCGGCTTTTCTGCCCAGCCAACCGGCGTCCACATATTTTTTCAACAACGGACACGGGCGATATTTCGGGTCGCCCAAACCTTCGTGCAAAACGTTCAAAATCGCCAGACAAACATCCAGACCGATGAAATCAGCCAAAGTCAGCGGTCCCATCGGATGATTCATCCCGAGCTTCATAATTTCGTCAATCGCCTCTTTCGTCGCCACGCCCTCATAAAGCGCGAAAATCGCTTCGTTGATCATCGGCATCAAAACGCGGTTTGACACAAAACCCGGATAATCGTTGCACTCGACCGGCGTTTTGCCCAGTTTTTCGGATAATTCCTTGACCTTTTGATAAGTTTCATCCGACGTGGCGATTCCGCGAATGACCTCGACCAATTTCATCAGCGGAACGGGATTAAAAAAATGCATTCCGATAACCTTGTCCGGGCGCGAAGTCGTCGCCGCAATTTTCGTAATCGAAATTGAAGAAGTATTGGAAGACAAAACCGCATCTTCTTTAGTAATTTTATCCAGTTTTTCAAAAATCTGCTTTTTTATATCAAAATTTTCCGTCGCCGCTTCGACAATCAGTGAGCAATCCCTCAAATCTTCCAAATTCGTAGTCGTTTTAATCCGTCCGAGAATTTCGTTTTTGTTTTCTTCGCTGATAGTTTCCTTTTTGACAAACCGGTCGAGGCTTTTCCCGATGTTCTGTATTCCTTTATCGAGAAACTCCTGACTAATATCACACATCAAAACATCAAAACCCGCATTCGCGGCTGTCTGAGCAATCCCGTTGCCCATCGTTCCCGCGCCGATAACACCAATAATTTCACTCATTTTTTAATTATTCCTCTCAAGATAATTTTTTGTTAAAACTTTACTTAAAAAATAAACAAAATCCCGAAACAAAACAAATGAACATTTTTTTCATAAATTTTAAAAAAAACCTTGACTATTAAAATTATTGGGCGTAACTTGTTTGTGTAATTCGCACAATTTACGCTTGGCTGATTGAAGCGGCTAATTCTCTATTGAGAATTTCAGCATTGTTTTCTTCAATTTTGTAGGCGGCATTTCCTGCAAACTAATGTCGCTGCCAGAGCTTCCACAAAAGCGAAACCGTTTAAATCTCGAGTTTAAAGACTTCCATTTTGTGAGCGGCTTGCTTCAACTAATCTTTTTGTAACTACCGGAGGAAACTGAGATGTCTAAAATACGCTTGTCTTTTTCGCAAATTCCATCCTTTAAGAAATTTCTGTATTTAATCGTATTAGCCACGCTTCTCGGATTTGGCAACTTTGCCTTTTCCGCATATTCCGAGAATCAGAAAAAACCTGCGGAAAGCATATCAACTGAAATAAAGATTTTAAATTCGGATAAACAAGCACGAAAAAAGTGCTGCGGCGAACCAGCTTTTAATGCTAACGAGATTTATACTCTCGTCGGAAGTTACTACAGCTTAAAAGATGGTCAGGAATCAATTCTTATGTTTAACAATAAAGGACCTGAGCCGCTCGTTGTCAGTCCGGTTTTCTTCAGTTTAAGCGGAAACAGATTAGAGCTTCCGGCTTTTACTATTCCGCCGACCTCATACCAAGAAGTTGACTTGCGCGAATTACTAGCGAGCCATTTGCCGCAGTTCGAGGAAGGCAGTTTACAAGTGACTCATCAAGGTATGAGGCTGCAGCTCGGAGCACAATTTAAAATTCTTAAACAAGGAATGCTTTTTGACGAGCAGTTTATTACACCGGCAACAAGATTTCCTTCCTCGCGTATGGAAAGCGTCTGGTGGATGCCTTCCTCCCAAAGTGAGACAAAATTTATTCTTTCAAATACTACAGACGCGACTGTAACGGCGACGGTGGAAGTAAATGGAACAGCGCCCCAACAGAAACGACCGGTTACAATCGAATTGACACCACACGAAACCCGCGTTATTGATGTGATAAAAGATTTAGTCGGTCGTCAGAATGGAATTCTTCACCAAACAGGCGGCATCTCAATCACTCACTCCAGCACTCCGGGAGCAATTATGGCTCGTCTATTGATCTCTGATAAAAAAACCGGATTTTCAACCGCAGCCCATTTTGTTGACCCGACAAACTTTCGCTCATCAAAACTAAACGGCGGCGGATTGCGATTAGGCTCAATCGGCAATGATGAGCTTGAACAAGTTATCGTTGCCAGAAATACCGGAGCAGAGCCGGCAGTCGTAAGAGGACGAATTCCCTACACAAATGAAAATAACGATGTGGTTATGATCAACATTCCGGATAGCCAATTAGGTCCCAACGAAGTTAAAACTCTCGATGTAAAAAAAGCGATTCGGCAAGCAAACTTGCCATCTAACGTGACATTTGCCGGGCTTGAGCTTGAATACACAGCCGCACCGGGCAGTGTTGTGATGAATGCGTTAAGCGTAAGCCGAAGCAATCAGCAGGTTTTCCAAGTTCCGCTGCTAGACCCTGAAAAAATGCCTTCGAGCGCGGGCGGTTTTCCCTGGAAAGTGGACGGCGATTATACCACGGTTATTTTCATCAAAAACGAAAGCAGCACGCCTAAAAAATACTTCGCTAAATTGAATTATGAAGGCGGCAAATATGTTCAGGAAGTTAAAGAGTTAAAGCCGGGACAGACTGTTGCCATAGATTTCAAACAACTGCGCGACAGTCAAACGCCGGATTCGATGGGTCAAATCATTCCTTTAAATATTGAACGCGGTCAGGCAACGTGGTCAATGATCGGTCCGGAAAACAATACGATGAGCGGGCGCAGCGAACAAGTTGATACAGTAAGAGGCATAAGTTCAACGTATGCTTGTTACAATTGCTGCCCCGACAGCCGTTACACTAACGGTACAACAATCCCACATCCTGTTGAAAAAGATATTGGCGGGCAGCAAGCTATAAAGTTTGTAATCCAAATTGTGGACTGTTATAACAATATAACGGCAGGAACAGATTCCGGTTACAATTGGTCGTCGTCAAACACTTCAGTTGCCTCAATTAACTTTCTTGGGGAAGCGACGGCGGTAAACGGCGGCACAGCCAATCTAACAGGATATTTCACCAATGAATGGTGGTATGGCAACTATTTTGCATGTAATTCGCAAAGTGAAGAAGTCTCAGGCACATCTGAAATAAGAGTCAAACCGGGTGTGCTTAACGTTACGGCAAACGGCGCGACAAAAATCTCTCAAGTTGTCGGGGACACAAACATAATTCATTTTGTAACGCCGAAGGGCGCGGCAAACAGCCAAGTTACGCTTACAGCTTCTCTGCAATACGCTGACACTAGTGTTCCCAGTCATATTGATTGGGAAGGGGCGACCGAATCCCCGTCGAATCCCTTGCAAGCTACTTTATCGAAAAGCACCGCATCAAAAAATATAGTAAAAATAAAGTATCGCGGAAGTGTCATTAAAGAATTAAGAGTTTGGGTTGTTTGGAGCGAAATTAGCTCAACCAGTATTGCACTTGTGATATTCCCTACAAATACTGGAGATCCTCTCGGGGCAGCTATTGGCGCGACAGGTGGTTATGATTTTACTCATAGAATTCAACCAACAGAAATTACAGATGTGAACGAAGCGAATAGACCGGATTTTAGCGGAGCGCGAACTAATCCGCCCGGAGGGACTCATCCTGTTTATGGAGTACCTCTTGCTGGTGGAGCTAACATGAAGTGGGACAATTCAAGACAAATTAGATTCAAGATTCTAAATCCAAATAATATTAGTTATCTAGACACCGGTTTTTATGACCTTGGATACCCATCAAATTTATTAAGTTATCCCGCAAGCGATGTAGAGGGGAATGATGATTCAACAACAGGAGACCCCGAAAATAACGACCCTTACTCCAACGGTGGGGTTTTGACGGGAACAGACAGTCCTCAATTTGCAGTCGCTCATAGGGCGGGAGTTAACGGCAATACTTTCGAGTTTAGAGCTCATTTCAGGGAATTCACCAGACTTGAGATAGAGGGAGAATGGCACAGAATTTCCGATTTTTATTTGTGGAGGATACACTTCAAATTTCAGAAAAATAATGGTTTCTGGACAGATGCAGGAACGGTTAAAGCTTTGGATAATGCCGGTTTCTAGAAAGTTGTGGAGGTAGGTATGAAATATTTTGCAGGTTTATGTCTGCTGTTGATTTTGTGTATTAATTTGTTTAGTTGTGCCGAATCTCAGGATAGTTTGGCGCAAACAGAAAACGTACTGAAACCAACGCCGACTAATTCACAGAAGGATATGTCTATAAATCAAGAGGATAATATTCTTAGTAAGAATTACAGTGTTGCTGAAAAGGCTCTGAATAGAGCTATTTTGCAAAAAGATAAAAAGACTCTCAGGCTTGGGTTAAAGAGTCCAATCTTTACTATTAAACAGAAAACGGTTGAAACAATAGCTGACATTAGTGATGAAACCTTCATTCCGAGTTTGATTGAGGTTCTTGAGAAAAATCAAGGCACGGTAGCTGGCGGTAATGAAGTAAAAGTTATGCAACAGGACCTAAACAAAGCCATTGTTCTCGCCTTGGAGCAACTGACAGGATTACAATTTCTTTTCTCTGAGAAGTTATCCGCAAATGACATTCAACGAATTCTAAATGAAAGTCGGGAATGGTGGAAAGTTCATCAAAGGGAAAAACAACAGTAGTGGGATCAAGAATGCACTTTTACAAGTAAAAGTTTGTGTGCCGAATTTTGGCTCATTGCAAACCTGTAGATTTTAGTAGGATAAAAGGCAAACAATCTAACTATCTTAAGTGTAATTAAAAGAAAATGAGGGAAGTTAAAAATTCCCTTAATTTCGATGAGGCTTTAAATTAGTGCTTGGTTTCCAGTTTTTTGATTTATTGCCAACTTTGCGGTGGCGGCGGCGGATAGCTGCTCGCCATACTTCCGCCCGAATAAAACTGTTTGCCCTGCTCGCCGAAGAAAAACCACAAACCGTAAACGCCCAGAGCCGTGCCGAGCGGAAAACCGAGCAAGGCAATGCAGCTAGCGATAATCCCTAAGGTTCTCGCGCCGCTTTTTTCTTTATGGAGTTTCCATCCGGTAAATAGAAAAAACCCGGCAAATACCAAAATAAAAAGTCCGATGACTACGGCTAAAACAAGAAAAATGCCGCCAACCGCCTGCTCGTTGTTGCGCCCTCCGCTAGCCAGCATTGCCACGCCGAAGCCGCCGTAAATTAACACGACAAAAATGCCGCCAAGAAGCTGCAATCCGCCGTGAATTAAAAAGAAAATGCCTAAAAGTTTGCTGTGTTCTTTTGCTGTCATTGATTTTTCTCCCGAAATAGAAATGCGATTGACGCATCAATCTTAAATCAAAATACGCCAATCGCCAACTAAAAGTTTTGAATTTTTCGGATAAATTAACTTCTTTCA
>DATHTS010000938.1:0-2153 GCA_035462935.1 Pyrinomonadaceae bacterium | reverse complement strand
GTAATCAAGATTATACTGAATGCCGCTTAAAAACGAGTTATTCAGATTGCGGAAGCCGCCGTTGAACCGGAAGTTATGCTGTCGCTGCCGGATATCAACTTCTTCATCAAGATCGAAAGGGTCGAGGTGTTCATCATCTTCCTCTTCTTCGTGATGTTCGTGGAAAAGCGCGGCAAACGGAATGCCGTAGCGCCGCAGATCGAAACCGTAATTACCGTTAAGATAGGCTTTTTCGCCGTAATAACCGAGTCCGAATGACTGCGTTGTCGAACGCGCCGAGGAATTGGGAATTCTGCCGACCGGAGTTTCATAATCGCCCGTCCGCTGAACGGAAGAATTGCCGCGAAACAGGAAATTGTTCCAGCCGTATTCCAATCCGGCTGACAATGCGGCTTGCCGGTTAACCGTGCCGCCGATTCCGGTTACGAATCCGCGCAGCCCGTCATGCGCCCGGTTTTCATCATTGGCGATGACGTTGACCACGCCGCCGATGGCATTGCTTCCGTAAAGCAGCGTCGCAGGACCTTTGACAACTTCGATGCGTTCGGCAGTTAAAGGATCAATCGGCTCGCCGTGATCGGCTGATTGCGAGCCGACCGAACCGGTGCGAACGCCGTTCTGTAAAATCAAAACCCTGTCGCCGTCGAAACCGCGAATGACGGGGCGCGCCGAGCCGGGACCGAAACTGCGTTTCGCCACGCCGGTTTCAAATTCCAAAACTTCACCGATTGAAGTAGAAGCCTGTTCGACAATCCGCGTCGAGCCGACGGAATTAACGCTCTGGAAAGCATCGAAAACCGTCTGTTCCGTTCCGCCCGCGGTAACCGTAACCTGTTCCTGTAAGGAAATCAGATTAAGCTGGAAATTAACCGTCTGAGCGCCGTCAGCGGTTAAATCCACTACTCTGGTCGCGTCGGCGAAACCTTCCAAATGCACGAGGATTGTATAACGTCCGCGCGGAACATTCGTGAATTGATAAAGACCTTCTTCATTGGTTACCGCCGTGCGGTTTAACTGCACGATTCTGACCGAAGCCGAATGCAGGGGCGTTCCGCCCATGTAGGTAACTCTGCCGGAAATCGTCCCGGTCTGGGCAAAAGCCGCAATTGAGAAAATAAATAACAGTGCCGAAAAATTAAGTAAAAATTTTATACTTTTCATAGTTAAATTCATAAAAAAATCATATTAAGTCCGAATTAAACAGTTTAGCAAAGAGGAGCGGGGTATCGGCGTTAAGTTTTCAATGAACGGTCGAAAACGGGCAATGAATGGTTTGCGGGTTAATAATTCGAGCCGTTTTCATACGAGATTTTCGATTAAAAGCGACTTGGATAAACTGCAAAGTTTTGCGGAATTGCGGAATAATTTTTGTCGCCCTCATCTCCGAATAAACTATTTCGATAAATGGCAGAAATTTGTGTTTGAATGGTTTATTTTCTACAATGAACATTAAAGAAACCTTCAAAATCGGTTTGTAAAGGTATTTGGATTGGGGATTTTTTATCAGGACCGGACTTTTTTTGAAGTCCAAATTAAGGAGGGAAAAATGAATCATCAAACACACGAATCGCATTCGCATGTTCACGGCGAAAACTGCGGGCATACCAGAATTCAGCACGACGGGCATTGGGATTTTCTGCACGACGGACATTTGCATACGACGCATGAAAATCACTTTGACGAACATATTATTGCCGTAAGCGACCAAAATCCGGCGGACTGCTCGACGATTGAATGCGCCTGTCAACACGACGACTGCGAGCACGAAAAAGTTCCGCACGGCGATCACGTTGATCATCTTATTGACGGACGCCTGCATTTCCGGCATTCGGGACATTGCGACGATCACGGAGCGATTACAGTAATGTAAAGAAATAAGCGGCGGCGCTAATATTTTTTGGAGACAAAAGCGGATTAGATGATTCTAATCCGCTTTTTTTAGAGCAATATTGGAATCAGTGTAAGGGAATATCAAGCGTTTTGAGTCCCGACTTGATTGGGGATTGTTTTTTTTCAAAATTAGAAATTGAGCAAAAAGCGGGCGCAGAGCAGCCCTTCCTGACCTGCCAATCAGATCAACTTGAGTTTTTCCGCCATTACTTGAATAAATTTTAGAGTCATCAAATCAACTTAAAAAAGATTTCAGGTCAGGA
>DATHTS010000937.1:0-4995 GCA_035462935.1 Pyrinomonadaceae bacterium | reverse complement strand
CGAGGGAATGAGTCCGTATCCGTTTCTGCTGATTGTCGAGCAGGGGAAGCACGAAAAACTTCTTTATGATTTTATCAAATCGAACGGCAGAGATGTTCTCTGGAACACGGAACTCGAAAGTTTCACGCAAGACGAAATGGGCGTAAAAGCGAATGTAAAAAATAAAAACGGCGCAGCGGAAACAATCGAAGCGAAGTTCTTAGTCGGCTGCGACGGCGCGAAAAGCCCAGTCAGGCACACGCTCGGAATGAGGTTTGAAGGCAGCACGTTTGAACGTTTATTTTATGTCGCCGATACGCAGGTTGATTGGAAATTTTCGCATCATTCGCTTTACGTTTGTCTGGCGCAAAACTCGATTACCGCCTTCTTTCCGATGACCGGCGGCGAAAATCATTACCGAATTGTCGGCACTTTCCCCGAAAATGAAGAGCGGCGCGAAGGCGAGATTTTATACGAGGAAATCGAAGAGCAGATCAAAAAAGACACCGAACTCGAACTCGACATTCACGATGTCAACTGGTTTTCCGTCTATCGTGTCCATTCGCGCCACGTCAACAAATTTTCCTCAGGCAGATGTTTTCTCGCCGGAGATTCGGCGCACATCCACACGCCCGCCGGAGCGCAGGGAATGAACACGGGAATTCAGGACGGTTACAATCTCGCTTGGAAACTAGCGCTCGCATTGCGCGGAAAATCGAATGAAAAACTGCTCGAAACTTACAATGAAGAACGCCTTCCGAACGCGAAACGCCTGCTTCAAACAACCGACCGCGTTTTCGATTTCGGCGCGAGCGATGAATGGTTCGTCTCGTTTTTCCGCACGCGGGTTTTTCCCTACATCGCCAATTTTGTCCTGCATTTTGACGCGGTAAAAAGATTTATCTTCCCGCTCGTCTCGCAAATCGGCATCAATTACCGCAAATCTTCTCTCAGCGAGACCGACGGAAACTTTTCGGTCAAAGCGGGCGACCGAATGCCTTATTTCCAAATTGAAGGTGAAAGCATTTACAATGAGCTGCACGAACCGAAGTTTCACTTAATTACATTTTTCGACGGGAGCGGCAGCCCGCCGGATTTATCTAAAGAATTGGCTGATTATTCTTCATTCATTAGGTTTCACGATTTTCCCTTGTATCCGCACATCGCGGAAATTTTCGGCGCGAAGGAATCTTTTACCGTAATTCTCCGACCTGATAATTATATCGGATTGATTTCCTCCGGCGTTTCGGCTGAAAGAATTAGAAATTATTTGGATAGAATTTTTTTCTAAACAACAATGATTTTTCAAAAACCAGCTTGACAAGTTTTTTATCTATGAGGTAACTTAACACTGTTAAGTTACTTATGAGCGTTAAACAACGAAGACAAAGAGAAAAGGAAAATCTGCGGCAGTTGATTCTCGATACCGCCCGCGAGATGTTCGCTGAAGAAGGCTATCACAGCGTTTCAATGCGCAAAATAGCTGACAAAATCGAATACAGTCCAACGACGATTTATCTTTATTTTAAAGATAAAAACGATCTATTACAGCAGATTTGTAATGAAACATTTGCCAACTTGGGACAAAAACTTCAATCAATCAGCAAAAAACACACCACAAATATTGATGGTTTGCGCGAAGGATTGCGAACATACATCGAATTCGGATTGAAACATCCGAAACATTATGAAGTAACTTTTATGCTGCCGCTGACCGAGAATCTCGGAGATGAATTTGAAGGTTCGCTCGGAAAAAGAGCGTTTGAATTTTTGAAAATCGGTGTAAAAGATTGTATGGAAAGCGGCGAGATTGCGAGAGGCGATGTTGATCTGGTCAGTCAGACGCTCTGGGCTGGGATTCACGGCGTAACTTCACTGCTCATCGGGCACGAGGGCTTCCCGTTTGTAAATAAAAAAACCTTGATAAATTCGGTGATTGACACGATGCTGAAAGGTTTGACAGCGAAAGATGAACCTAAATAAAATTTTTTTGCGCGTTACTTAACGGTGTTAAGTTGTTTTAATGTTTAGCGCGAGGTGATAAAAATATGACGGTCTTTTTCTTAATTTTTATATTTTGGTTGATGTTGTTCGGCGCGTCGAAGCTCGGATTAAATCCGATAGTTTCGACTAAAACCAATGCCCGGATAGCGACGGGTTTGAGCTTTATTTTCATCGGCACGACGCATTTTCTGATGCCGGAAAAATATCTGGAGATGATGCCGCCCGTTATTCCTGAACCGGTTTTGATGATTTATATCAGCGGATTTTTCGAGATTCTCGGCGGAATCGGTTTGATCGTGCCGTGGACAAAACGCGCGGCGGCTTACGGCTTAGTGGCGCTGCTGCTGGCGGTTTTCCCGGCAAATATTTACGTCGCGGTCAGCAATATTCAACTCGGCGGCTTTATGAGCGAGGCGATTTATCAATGGCTGCGACTGCCTTTGCAGTTTGTGCTGATCGGCTGGGTTTTATTCGTGAGCAAAAAGCCGAAAGCGTTTGAACTTGTCAAATAAACGCGCCGTATAACAACCCGAATCTGGAATCTGGAGTTTGGAATCTGAAATTAGTGTAGAGGAGCAAATTTTATGAATGCGGAAACGATTTTTTCGATAGCAAATTTGACGGCGCTGGCGGGCTGGATACTTCTGACAGCCGCGCCGCGTTGGAAGTTTACAGGAAAACTCGTTCTTTCCGGCGCGATTCCGCTGCTTTTGTCCGTCGCTTATTTGATTTTGATCGTATTGTTTTTCGGCAGTGCGGAAGGCGGATTCGGCTCGCTTGCCGACGTGATGAAACTTTTTACAAACCAATGGGCGGTTCTGGCGGGCTGGATTCATTATCTGGCGTTTGATTTGTTCGTCGGTAGCTGGGAAGTCAAAGACGCGCGAGAACGCGGAATTTCGCACTGGTTTGTCGTGCCGTGTCTGGTTTTGACGTTTTTGCTTGGTCCGATTGGATTTTTGCTTTATCACATTCTGCGGCGCGTTGTGCCGAACAAAAATATAAAAGGAGAAGCGCAATGAATATAAGAGAATTTTCGAGCGATTTATGGCGGAAGCAAACACCGCTGATGCTTACAGGTTTCGGATTTATAGTTTTATTTTTAATTTTAGCCGTTCTTTCGCTTTTCGATTCACAGCAGATTTTAGGAATAAATCGTTGGATAAAGCCGATGAAATTCGCTGTTGCAACCGTCATTTTTTTATGGACTGTAGCGGTTTTTCTCTACTTTTTACGCGGTTATGAAAAATCTTCGCGCATAATTTCGTGGGGCGTGATTGCGATGATGGTCGGCGAGATCATTTTGATTGTGATGCAGGCGGTGCGCGGAACAACCTCGCATTTCAACAACAAGACCGCTTTTGACGGAGCGGTTTTCAGCGCGATGGGGCTGATGATTTTAGTCAACACGGCGTTGATTATTTATCTGACTTACCTTTATTTTCGCGCCGATTTCGACTTGCCGAAAGCCGTCGTCTGGGGAATGCGGCTCGGCTTGATCGTCTTTCTGCTGGCAAGCGCGCAAGGCGGCTATATGTCGGCGCAAACCGGACACGCAGTTGGCGCGTCAGACGGCGGCGCGGGGTTGCCGTTTGTCAATTGGAGCACGGAAGGCGGCGATTTGCGCGTCGCTCATTTTGTCGGAATGCACGCTTTTCAAGCGATTCCGCTTTTAGCGGTAATGCTCGTCTGGATTGAAAAACGCTTTACGGCAATTCGCGCAACGGCTCTGACAATCGCGTTTTCTTTAATTTATTTCGGAATGTTTTCTGTCGCTTTCGTTCAAGCTCTGCGCGGCAAACCGCTTCTCGGAAAGCAGATAATTGTTACTGAAAAATCAGTGAACACACAAGAAAATAAACCTTATACCGAGTTGCGTGAAAAAAATGAAAAATGTTAAGAGGCGGTCACAGACCGCCTCTAAACGACAAGTTTTTCTCCTTTTTTTCACGCAAATTGGTATTAAATCAATGAAGCCGGAACAAAAAAATCTGTATCAAGCCGCGAGGATCATCTCTGTTCTCGGACATCCGTTTGTTTTGCTGCCGTTCACGGTCTTCATTGTCGCGTTTTACGAATTGCCGCCCGCGAGAGCTTTTACAGTCGGCATAATCACTGTTTTCGCCACGGTCGTTCCGCTTCTATTTATAATCCGCCGCAAAGTTGCCGCCGGAAAATGGGCGGATCACGACATTTCCGTTCCTGCCGAGAGGAGAGATTTTTACCCGATTGTCATTGCTGTTGTGGCAATTTCCTGTTTAGTTTTCTGGTTTCTGGATTTTCCGCGCCCTCTTTTGATTGGAATATTTATCAGCCTGATTTTGCTTCTCGCCGCAATGTTTATTAATCGCCGGTCTAAAATCTCGCTGCATTTAATTTTTATTACTTATTGCGCTATAGCATTAACGGCAGTCAGTTTTTGGGTAAGCGCGAGTTTAATTCTGCTTGCCGTCGCGCTCGGCTGGTCGCGCGTCGTGCTTGAACGACATAGTTTGACTCAGGTTCTAAGCGGCGCATTGCTCGGCGGATTTGCGGGATTTATTCTGCTGAAAGTAATCGCGTTATTTTAGTTTCCGCTTTAATAATCATCTGACGACATTTTTAAAATGCGAAAAGTGGAATTGTGAAAAAGCCTTTCTTTCAAAAACAACGGACTTTTCCACATTTCCACTTTCGGGTTTTCAGTATCTGATGTATGTTTACTTTGATTTAGACTTACTGTTCTCCTGACCCGCTCTCTTGCTCTTAGCCTTTTTAGGAATAACAACGCAGCGGTCATGCAAATTAAATTTATAACCTTCGGGCAGAACGTGGAGCTTTACGTCGGCTAAAGCCAGATTATCTCCTTTTCTTACATCCGGCGCATTGGTATAAGCCATTGCGCCGCCGTCAATTACCGTTACCGCGCCCGCGCCGATTACCTCAAACTTATTTTTATTAACAACCAACGCCGTATTCTCATCAATTCCCAAACCTAAATCCTGCGGGTAATGAGCCACCGCCGCAATTAAT
>DATHTS010000936.1:0-11536 GCA_035462935.1 Pyrinomonadaceae bacterium | reverse complement strand
GGAAAGCCCGCGCAAACCGGCTTTTGTATCAACCGCCTGCTTTTGCCATTGCGCCGCCGCCGTTGAACAGAAAACGAACGCGAATAATAAAAATGAGAGAAACCAAGTTTTCCAACCCGAATTGAATTTAAACTGTGTGCTGATTTTCATATCTTTTATTTTTATTTTATCTATCTAACAGTTTAACCTATTTTTCCCGGAGCGCTTATTGTTTGCTAAAAAGTATCTTAAACTAAAGCCGGAAATTTTTATTTGAAAGATTTTATAAAAAAGATGAGTCAAACTTTTCCCGAACCGAATTTTATTCCATTAGATTTTCAACGCCTTTCGACGGAAGAACAAAGCCAAAAGGCGAATGAATTTTACGAAAATCTCAACCGCCGCCGAACGGTGCGCGAGTTTTCCGATGAAGACGTGCCGTTTGAGTTGATCGAAAAAGCCATCCGAACTGCCGGAACTGCGCCGTCGGGAGCTAATCTCCAGCCGTGGCGGTTTGTCGTGATCAAAGATGCGGAGATAAAGCGAAAAATTCGCGCGGCGGCGGAAAAGGAAGAGTATGAAAGCTATCACGGGAGGATGTCGGAAAAATGGCTTCGGCGGCTCGCCGTTTTGGGAACTGACGAACACAAGCCTTTTCTCGAAATCGCGCCTTATTTGATTGTCGTTTTCCGCATCAATTCGATCACCGAAAACGGCGAAACCGAACCGACTTATTACAGTCAGGAATCGGTCGGCATCGCTGTCGGAATGCTTTTAGCCGCTTTGCATAATGCGGGTTTGGCAACTCTGACGCACACACCCAGCCCGATGCGTTTTTTGCAGGAAATTTTGCAGCGCCCGAAAAACGAGATTCCGTTTGTTTTGATTCCGGTCGGTTATCCCGCCGCTGACGCCAAAGTGCCGGACATCAAAAGAAAATCTTTCGGTGAAATTATGCTGGTTGTTTGAGGCTGCTATTTGGCTGATTTTAGTCATGGCTTTACGGCAACGCCTCAAGATTCCTAATCCGCTTTTATCGTTTGATAAATTGACTGAAGTTCATGCGGCTTCGGCAGCATCTTCTTGGTGATCCATTCTATTTTTCCAAATTTCAATCAATGAAATCGTTAAAGCAAGCACCAGCGGACCTAAGATTATTCCGACCGTTCCGAAAGCTATAACTCCGCCGATAATAGCGATAAAAACGACCAGAGTGTGAAGCCGCAGGCGTTCGCCGATGAGTATCGGATAAAGCACGGTGGTAAATACCGAAAGCGCCAAAATTCCCCAGGCGATTAAAACAATCCCCCGAATCAATTCGCCCTGCATCATCAGATAAACCGCTGCGGGAACCCAAATCATCCACGCGCCGATAACCGGCAAAAATCCGAAGAGTCCGATAGCAAAACCCCACAAAAAAGGCGCGGGCAAGCCCAGAATCCAGAACATCAGTCCGCCCAAAACGCCTTGAATCAAAGCAATTAGTATCTCGCCGAAAACCGTCGCGTAAAGCGTGTCAGTCACGCGCTTGAAAATAGCGTTTGTTTCCTTTTTCGAGAGCGGTATCAAACGCCGGACGCCGCGCAAAAACGAATCGTGATCGCGGAGAAAGAAAAAAAGCGCGAAGAAAGTAATCAGAAGCTGGAATAAAATCCAGATCGAACCGGAAAGAAAATTTGAAACGTATCCCGGAATATTATTCGCGCTTTGCTCCAAAGTCGCCCGCAAATCCATTTCTTCTTCAACCAATCGCAAAATTCTCGACCCGAATTGATTTTGCTCGATTTGCGTCCGCCACTCGCCGCTCTTGATTCCCTCCCGCACCGTTTCGGCGTTGCGCCAAATCTCCCGCGCGATTTGCCGGCTTACCAGAACAACCGGAACTACAACGACGAGCGCGACGAAAACAGTTGTTAAAACAGAAGCGAGATTTTCATTATCGAGATAATCTTTTATCCTTCTATAAACCGGAAAAACCAACACCGCCAGCGCCAAAGCCCATACCAGCGAAGCCAAAAACGGCAGCGCGATTATATAGCAGAGATAAAATGCGGCAGCCGTCGCCGCAATCAAGACAATCGTCAAAATCTGATTGCGGTGCAGCCACTCTTTCCTGTTTATATTTTCCTCCAAAGCTTGAAAATTATCCTTTATTCAATTTTCTCCAGTCCGCTCATATATGGCTGGATAATTTCGGGAATCAAAATCGAGCCGTCTTCCTGCTGGTAATTTTCCAGAATCGCAATCCAGGTGCGCCCGACTGCCAAACCAGAACCGTTCAAGGTGTGAACAAATTCGGGCTTTGCGCCGCCTGCGCGACGAAAACGCAGATTCATTCTCCGCGCCTGAAAATCTTCGCAGTTTGAACAGCTTGAAATCTCGCGGTAAGTTTTCTGCGACGGAATCCAGACTTCGATGTCGTAGGTTTTCGCCGCGCCGAATCCCATATCGCCGGTTGATAAAACAACTGTGCGATACGGCAAACCGAGAAGCTGCAAGATTCTTTCGGCGTTTGCAGTTAATTTTTCGTGTTCCTCATTTGAATTTTCCGGCAGGGTTAGCTTTACCAGCTCGACTTTTTCAAATTGATGCTGGCGAATAAGCCCGCGCGTGTCGCGCCCGTAGCTTCCGGCTTCCGAGCGAAAACAAGGCGTATAAGCAGTGTAATATTTTGGCAAATCCTTTGCTTCGAGAATTTCTTCGGCGTGATAATTCGTCACGGGAACTTCGGCGGTTGGAATCAATGCAAAACCGCGTTCGTCCTTCAAATGAAACAAATCTTCCTCGAATTTTGGCAGTTGATTCGTCCCGAAAAGCGTTTTTCGATTAACGATAAACGGCGGCAAAGTTTCGGTATAGCCGTGTTCGGTCGTGTGAACGTCGAGCATAAAATTGACTAACGCTCTCTCCAATCTCGCGCCCGCGCCGTTCAAAATCGCAAAGCGCGAACCGGCGATTTTCGTCGCGCGTTCCAAATCCAAAATACCGAGCGCTTCCCCCAAATCAACGTGGTCTTTCACCTCGAAATCAAACTCGCGCGGCTCGCCCCAGCGCCGGATTTCCTCATTCGCGCTTTCATCTTCGCCGACCGGAACACCTTCCTGCGGGATATTCGGCAGATGCGAGAGCAAATCATACATTTTCGTTTCAACTTCTTTCCGCAGTTGTTCAAATTCAGTCTGCTTATCTCTCAATCCGGCAATCTCAGATTTCTTCGCTTCGGCTTCTTCGCGCTTTCCTACCTGCATCAACGCGCCGATTTCCTTGCTTGAGGAATTGCGAATCTGATTAATCCTGTCCGCCTCGCCAATCACACGGCGTCGTTCAGCGTCCAATTCAGCAAATTTATCCAAAATATCGCCCGGAAAATTGCGGTTTTCCAGAGTCTTTCTAACTGTTTCCAAATTTTCCCTGACAAAATTTAAATCGAGCATTTTAAAAAATTCCTCTAAAACGTTTATAAAACGAATTCCATTATCAACTTAAAATAAAACAGCGGTCAAAGACCGCCGCATTTGAGCCTCAAAAATTCTAATTTTTACGGACAAGGCGAACCGAGTGCGTAAAAACATTTCTGACTCCAGAGAAAATCGGGATTGCTCTGCGAATTGAGAACAGGCACGTCGGTTGATTCGAGCGGCGAAATCCGGCGCGCGCCGAAAACTCCGCGCCATCTGCCCATAAACGAGTCAACGCCGAATGCGATATTTTTCGCGGTTTGATTTCCGGTGAAAGTGTAATCCGCAAGCGCGTGAAGCCTGCGCCAAACTCCCCAACTGTCGTAAGCGTCCGTTACCGCGCTGGTCTGTCCCAAACCGTCCGTAACCGGAACGGAATGATCCGCGTCCAGAGAACAAAATGTTCTCGAAGCCCTGATAACCTGCCATTTCTTTTCGGTAATCTGCGGCAGTTTGTTCCAGATGTCGTTTTGCGAAATCAGATGCTGGTTTGTCTCATCATCCCAATAAACCTGCACAATCATCTTCGCGCTTGCCGGAATCTGCTGGAGATTTGTTCCCCAGTTATACCAAGCCGCCATTATAAACATAAACAAACCGTTTGCGCCCCAGCCCTGCGCTGTGCCGCGCCGAGCCATTTCCGGCGTCGCGCCCGCGCCGTAAGAATGCCCGGCAAAACCGATTCTAGTCGTATCCATAATATTTCCGAACTGCTGCGTCGAAACCAGAAAGCCGTTCCATAATTGATTGTAGCGGACGATGTTCGATGTAAGTAAATTCGCGGTATATGGCGAGAAAACGACGATGTAGCCATTACTCGCAAGTTGGCGCAGCAGCGATTCGTAAAATAGATAACTGACTCCGCCGAAACCGTGCGCGAAGAAAACAACCGGCAGTTTATTTTGCGCCGAAGCATTACTTGGCACAAAAACCGAAACCGGCGCCGGCGCATTCGGATCGGGATTCGGAATTGAATGGCGCATAACCGCGAATTGTCCAAAGCCGCCGTAATCGCCGGAAAGCGGATGCGTCGTAACTTTCAACTGCGTACATTTCGGAATTTGCGCTTGAATTGTTAGAGCGTTCAGAGAAAGAAAAGCTAAAATCGTAAGGAAAATTATTTTCTTCATATAAAACCTTATTTTGAGATATGCAGAGCAAAAAAGTCTAGTTATTATTTTTCGCGGCTACTTGCTCGACCGTTTTTGCGATTCTTCTATTTCGCGTTTCTTCTTTTTTCGCGTCTTCAATCGCCATTACATATTCCCGTTTATGCGTATAGCTCAGTTTTTCCCAAACTTCTTTCGCCGCAGGGTTTCCGTCTAAAGCCTTTGCCAAATCTTCGGGCGGCTCGACAACGCGCGGCTCGGTATCCTTTTCCATCGAAACTGTGATCATTTCGCCCGCTTTTACGCCCGCCGCTTCACGAAATTTTTTCGGAACGACTACAAGATATTTTCCGTTCATTCGAAAAATCGTAGTGCGGTAATCCGCACCGTTGATGGAAACTTTAACCGGAAGGCGCTTTGCTCCGAAGACTTTTTCCACGTCAAAGGGAATTGTAATTCCCGTCGCCTCTGAATTTTCGTGTTTTTCAAGCAGAACCTCGAACGTTTGTTTCTCAGTCATTTTTCACCTACAATTTTTGTTTGTTAGTAGTTCGTTGTCAGTCGTTCGTTGTGAATAAATCTATGCTGTCTTTCAAATAAATTCAACGGCAATAGAAACCGAAAGGCTATTAACCGGAACAACGATCAACGAACAACTGGCAACGAGCTAATTCTCAAAGAATTTAACAAAGTTATGAAAATAAACAAAGTTCGCAAGGCGGTTTTACCCGCCGCCGGTCTCGGAACAAGATTTTTACCCGCTACGAAAGCCTCGCCGAAAGAAATGCTTCCTTTGGTTGATAAACCTTTGATTCAATATGTCGTCGAAGAAGCCGTTGAAAGCGGTATCGAATCAATTTTGATTGTAACGGGACGTGATAAGGCAGCGATTGAAGATCATTTCGATATTTCGTTTGAACTCGAACAGGTTTTGAAAGAACGCGGCAAAACCGGGCAATTAGAACAAGTTCGCGCCGTTTCGGAAATCGCAAAAATCACTTATACGCGGCAAAAACAGGCTCTCGGTCTGGCGCACGCTATTTATCAGGCGAAGGGTTTTGTCGGAAACGAGCCTTTCGCCGTGCTTCTGCCCGACGATATTATGGATTCGGAAATGCCTGCGCTCCGCCAGCTTATCGAAGCTTATGAAAAATACGAAGCCCCGGTGATTGCGACAATGCAGATTGACGATGAAACCATCTCGCGCTTCGGCGTGATTGACGCCGAAGAAGTCGAGCCGGGAATCTACAAAATCAAGGATATTGTCGAAAAGCCGAAGTTTGAAGAAGCGCCTTCAAATATGGCGGTTATCGGGCGTTATGTTTTCACGCCGGAACTTTTTGAGGCAATCGAAAAAATAGAACCCGGCGCGGGCGGCGAGCTTCAGGTTGCGGACGCGATGCGAATTCTTCTTGCGAAAGGTCAACCGTTTTATGCGATGAAAGTCGAAGGAACGCGCCACGATGCGGGCGACAAGCTCGGATTTTTAATTGCGACGGTTGAGTTCGCCCTGAAACGCGAAGATTTAGGCGCGGATTTCCGGGAATATCTCAGATCTCTGAATCTAAATACGGCATCGGCAAGCAAAAGCTGATTTCTAAAATGGCAAACCAAGATCGCCTGTTTGAATTCAATTCAGCGAAAGATTATACGCCCTGGCTGGCAGTTTTGGCGGTCGTAATTCTTTCGATTATCCTGCTTTGGAGTTTTGGAAGAGTCTGGTGGTGTCAGGCGGGCGATTATTCGCCCTGGTCGAGCGATATTTGGACGCAGCATAACTCGCAACATCTTTTCGACCCTTACACTTTCACGCACATTCTGCACGGCGTTCTGGAGTTCTGGCTGATAAGCTTGATTTTTCCCAAATGGTCGCTCGCCTGGCGTTTGTTTCTGGCAATTTTTATCGAAAGCGGATGGGAAGTTGTCGAAAACACCGATGTTGTAATTAATCACTATCGTGAAGCGACGCTCGCGCTCAATTATTATGGCGATTCGATTATCAATTCGCTCGGCGACATTTTAGCCTGCGGTTTGGGATTCTGGCTCGCTTATAAAATGAAGTTCTGGTTTTCATTCGTTTTCTTCGTGCTGGTCGAGATAATTCTGATAATTTTAATTCGTGACAGCCTTTTGCTGAATATTATAATGCTGATTTACCCGATTGAAGGAATCAAACAATGGCAAATCGGCGCGTAAATTCAATTCTCATTTTTTATAAAACGCTGTTTTGAAACGAATGCTAAGCTTAATAAAACAAGCATTATTAAAATCGTAACGAAATTTGGAATCGCGGGTTGCCCGGCAACGCTGACTATTGCTCCGGCGTGCCATAAACCGGTTATCGAAAAAGACGCTATATTCGCTCCCGCGTGAAGCCCTGAGGTAAACCAGATGTTCCCCGTCAGCAAATAAGCCAAACTCTGTATAACTCCCGCCATCAACAAAACAGCCAGGCGTTCAAAACCGAATTGTTCATCGGCGAGATGAATCAGCGCGAAAAATACGGAAGGAACAATTAATCGAAAAATTAAAGAACGATGCTCCCAGAGCCGCAGGGGAAACGCCCGATTAGCCGTTTCCTCCATAATGGCTTGCAAAAGAAGCAGGAAAAAGGCAATCGCCAGAATACGAACAACGGAAAAGCTGTCGAAATGCGCATCAATCCGGTCGGCGATGGTCGCCGTTCCGCGAGAAATGGCGCTTATCCAGGGTGCGATTACAAAAGCTGCGCCGATTATCAAACCGACAGTTAAATCCAAAAGACGGCGCGGCGAAAATCCTATTCCTAAAGGTTCGGCGTCTTTCCCCTTGAGCAAATGATAAAACCAATTTGTCAGGAAAATTACGCCGAGCGATAAGACGATTAAAGCCGCGCCGTCAATAAAACCAATCGGGTCTCTGCCGAGATGAATTGTTCTGCCGGTAATTCTGCGGATGGAGGAAAGAAACGAAATCGCCAGAAGAAAAAGAAGCGATTGGTGAAGAAGAAACGCCGCCCATAAATGACGTTTCAGCCATTCTAAAATTACCTGCATATTAGCAATGCGTTTCTATCTGAATTTTACTTTTCACCGCGTGCCTGCTGGACCGCCGTTTCAATCTTCACAGCCAATTTTTTCGCGCCCGGCTGATCAAAAGTTTCAGTCCAGCGCAGAGATTCTTCCAGGATTCGCAGTTGATATTCTTTCCAATTCGGTTTTCCCGCTACCGAGCCGAATTCGCCGACGTAATAAGCCGAGCGCGGCGGGCGAACGAGATCGGTGACGCTGCGGTCAACCGAAAGCATCATCGTCGGGATGTTTACCTGTTCGATTGCCCGCGCCACAATTCCCAGCGTTTGATGACAAAGACGCGATGCCGGAATGAGCAAAGCGGCTTGCGCTTCATATCCTGAAACTCTTTCAGCGATTTTCGGCGCAATCTGTTCCGCGACCATAACCGCATTCGGAATGTGACTGCTCAAACTCCACCAGACGCGGTTCAATCTGCCGATTACCGCGTTTGCTTCAAATTCAAGGAGGCGATCAATGGGAATCTGCGCGTTTCTGTCTTCCAAAACTGCCGCCGGATCATAGCCTTTCGCCGCGTAGCGCAAATCTTCGGCTTCGACTTCAACCGGAATTTCTCTGAAATTCGGGTCGCCGTCGCGCGATTCGATATCGAAAGGCTCCGTCCCGTCAATATACGCGCCCGCCGACGAAATCAACGCCAGATTTAGCAGCGGAAGCGCGCGGCGCATCGGCGTAAACGGCGCGTGCCGGTTTTCGACAAACGGATAATTTTCTAAATTTTCACCGCCGCGCCAACGCGCAAAACGATTGGAAAATTCGCCCGGTTTTTCAATCAGTAACATAGATTATAGAAATAAAAATGTGGAACCGCAGATGAACACAGATACACACAGATTTTTAATTTGATTCTTATCTGAGTTCATCTGTGTTCATCTGTGGTTTCATTTTTCTAAAAAATGGATTTCCTGCAACTCAAATCTTAAATTCCTTTTGAAAATCTAACTCGTCGGAAACTTTTTCCTTTGAATTCGCAAAGCTTTTTCTCGAAATTATAAAAAATACAAGCAGCGCGGCAATCATTGCCGCCGCTAGAACCCAGACCGAATATTGATGCAGATTATTAAACTGAATCCGCAGAGGATCTTCGAGCGGCACTTCGTCAATCGGTCGCCCGAGCTGCCCACGAATCAGCGAAAGCCAGAGAGCGAAAACAAACTGTCCGGCGGCACAGGCGAGCGTTAAAATTACGAGCAAGAATCTTTCCGTCCAGAACCAGAACGGTTTAATTCCCGTTTGCTTAAAAAAAGATGTCGCCAGCAAAATCAGCCCTATAATTAAGCCGCTCAGATTTACGATCATCAGCGTCCGCGACACCATCGAACCGGCTAATTCGCGCGTCGGCAAAACGCCAAACGCGCTCGGCGCAACAGCGAAACTGAAAAAACAAGCCGCGCCCAGCCACAAGCCGAGCAGCAAAAGTCTGATGTCGGATAAAA
Source organism: Pyrinomonadaceae bacterium (assembly GCA_035462935.1). GTDB lineage: Bacteria > Acidobacteriota > Blastocatellia > Pyrinomonadales > Pyrinomonadaceae > DATHTS01. The sequence goes on along the minus strand of DATHTS010000936.1, from coordinate 2,483 downwards.
ATTTCATCGGTTGAAACAAACTGTATTATGTAGTTTTTCGCGTCAAATGACAAAAGGAACATACCAAATCAATTGTTGCCGCAGACATAAAAATTGAGTTTTAGATTTAATGCTTGCTTAAAACCGCAAATTTATTGCATAATTTGAATTGTCAAACATCGTTGTTTGATGAATAACTCTTTCAGATTCCAATCTTTCACTCACTTCAAAAACAAAATACCGGTTATGAATGAAAACAAGGATAAAGGCATATTTGTGCCGCTGACGCTCGCGTTTCTGGCTGCGGCTTTTATTTCGGTCGTCTGGTGGTTTGGAGAAAACTTTTTCTCGATCTTAATGGCGTTCGTTTCTCCGCCCGAAACCCGGTTTTACTGGTGGAAAGCTCTAATTCTAATCGGCATTGCCTGCGCCGTCGGCTTTTTCGCGGAAAATCTCAGCATCAAACGCATTCTGCCGCTTGTTGCCGCCTGCATAGCCGTTTTATTCGGCGCGAGCGTTCTTTCGATAACCTTTGCCGAAACCGATTTATTATTTCTTCCTATCACGCTTACAGTTTTTCTGACGCTTTTAGCGATTCATTTGAAAAAACTCTGGCTGATTGATTCGGAGTTGACGGAAAATCTTGTTTCTCTGGCTTCGACCGGTCATCTTTTAGAAGGAAAATCGGCGGATTCGCGCATCGAAAGCGGTTTAAAGCTGCTTGAAACGATTCTGCCGCTTTCCGAAGCGATTGTTTTTCGCTACGAATATAATGGCGAACTGATTCCGGTCGGGCGGTCAAGAAACAAAAAGGGAAACGACAGTCTTGCTTCCCGTCAATCGGAGTGGCTTAAAAACGTCGGTTTGTGCGAGCAGGCTTTGAAAACGCTTCAAACGGCGGTGCAGCGAGATGAGAAAGACAAAGGAACGGCGCAGGTCGCGCTGCCTTTGATTTGCAGCGAAATTCCGGTCGGCGTTTTATTCGTCAAAATTTACCGCAGCTTTGAACAAGCCGACAAAAATCTTCTGGAAGCCTTCAGCGGGCAGCTTGCGCGAAACTTTCAGCGCAAGGAACTGCGCGAGAAAAATCTGCCGCATAATTCGTGGTGGAGCTTTTTTTCCACTTTTTCGGCGGAAAATCGCCTCGACATTACCAATCTGATTCACGGCATTATCAAAGAGCAGTCGTTCAGCGCGGTGGCAAGCTCTTATTTGAAAGAAGCGCACGCAATTGCTTATCTGGACGGAACTCTGGCTTATTTGAACCGGCAAATGCGTCATTTGGCGAATATTGACGCTCACCGAATCTACGAGCACGATCTTTTCAGCCTACTCGGACAATTTAAGACCGAAATTTTCAACGAGCCGGCAATCGCCATCCGCCGCGTTCTGCAAACGGGCGATTCCTTCAAATGCGAGCTTTATTTTCCCGAAACCAACAAAACGCTCGATATGCAAATCTCGCTCGTTAAAGTGCCGAGCGATGATGCCTCGATTCACGACACGAATATTCCGATGATTCCCGCTTGCTTTTTGCTGACCTTTTGCGACGTTACCACCGAAAAGGAAAATGAAAAGCTCCGCAGCGATATGGCGAGCCTGATGTCGCACGAGCTTCGCACGCCGATAACAAGCATTCAAGGTTTTGCCGAAGTCCTTTTGATGGACGAAACTCTTCCGACCGAATCGCGCGAATTTTTAGAAATCATCGCAAACGAATCGCAGCGGCTTTCAAAAATGCTCACGACCTTTCTTTCGGTTTCCAAACTCGAACAGTCCGATAAAAAGGAAGTTACAAAAATGCCGGTTAAGCTCGACACGGTCGTGCGCGAGGTCGTCGGTGAAATGCAGGATTCAGCCCGCCGCAAACGCATCCGTCTAATTGAACAAACCAGCGATTACGTCCCGCCGATTGCCGCCGACAAAGGCTTGATTCGCCGCGCCGTTTCAAATTTGATTGACAATGCGATTCGCTACAGCCCGGAAAGAACTTCGGTGATTATCTCGACGATTCTGGAAGCGGACTTTCTGCGGGTAGCCGTCGAAGATCGCGGCTACGGCATTCCGTCGAGCGATCACGATAAAATCTGGCAGAAATTCTATCGCGTCGCCCGCGAAGGTCAGGACAAAGAGGAAGAATCAACCGGTTTGGGTCTTTCTCTGGTCAAGGAAATTATCGAACAGCACGGCGGCGAAGTCGGCATCGAATCAGAAGTCGGGCAAGGCTCAAAGTTCAGTTTTACGCTGCCGCGTTTATGATTTAAGGTTAGAAGATAAAGATGCTGTTAGTTAGTTTCCTTTGAAAAATAAGCACCACAGAAAAAAAAGAAATTGTTTCTCGCTGGGAGCGCAGGCGGCTCGCCTGCATTGAGCGCGTGAGCGCGAAAAAGCTGGTTTAATCAAAGAAGCATTTAAGTAAACACTTCTACGCTGCTAACGCAGCGTTTGCAGGCGAGCCGCCTGCGCTCCAGTCAAAAACATTCCTTTTTCTTTTACAAAGTTTA
>DATHTS010000935.1:0-1637 GCA_035462935.1 Pyrinomonadaceae bacterium | reverse complement strand
AACCGTGAATTGGACGGCGAAGATTATGATTTAAATGCGCTGGTTGATTACGTCATTGACCGCAAGGCGGACGGTCAGCAATCCGAAAACATTTACACCAAACGCCTGCGGAAACAGCGCGACGTTGCCGTTTCGATTCTGCTTGACCAATCTTCCTCGACGGCGCGGACAATAACGCGCAATCCCTTGCAGCCTTACACGCATCCGGGCAGACGCATCATCGAAATCGAAAAAGAAGGCTTAGTTTTGATGAGCGAAGCGCTCGAAGCCGTCGGCGACGTTTATTCGATCAACGGTTTTACGTCGGAAGGCAGGCGCAACGTGAAATTCTACGTCGTCAAAGATTTCGGCGAAAAATACTCCGAAGAAATCGAACGCCGAATCGGCGGCATCACCTTTCAAAACAACACCCGTCTCGGTGCTGCCATTCGCCACGCCGCCGCCAAACTTCTGCGTCAGGAATCGCGCACAAAACTCTTAATCATCCTGACCGACGGCAGACCCTACGACCACGATTACGGCGACGCTCGCTATGCCCGCGAAGACGTGCGCGAAGCCCTCACTGAAGCCAAAATGCAAGGCATCACACCTTTCTGCATCACCATTGACCGCGAATCCGAAGCCGAACTCAAGGATTTATACGGCGATGTCGGCTATACGATTATTGACGACGTGCTTTCTTTGCCCGAGAGAATGCCGAATATTTATCGGCGTTTGACGAGCTGAATTTGTGTTAAAATTGTCCTATGAAAAATGATGTCGTTGAAGTAAATCCTGAAAAGTTAAGCGGAACGCCCGTTTTTGCGGGAACTCGCGTGCCGATAAAAAATCTCTTTGATTATCTCGAAGGCGGCGAGAGTCTGGATGATTTTCTCGAAGGATTTCCGCCTGTTACGCGAGAGCAAGCCGTCGCTGTTTTGGAAATGGCGGAAAAATCTTTGATTAAGGAAGTCGCTGCGGTTTGAAAATTTTACTCGATCATAATTTAGACCGTCGGCTTAAAAATTATCTGACCGAATATGAAACTGCGACGACGCAGGAACGAGGTTGGGCTGATGCTCTAAACGGCGAACTGCTCGCGCTCGCCGAAGAAAACGGCTTTGATGTCCTGTTGACGGGGGATGCGAATATTAAAAATCAGCAGAATCTTTCTAATCGTAAAATTTCTATTTTAATTTTAAGAGCCTTTAACAATCGCCTCGCAACTCACGCTGAAATGGTCGCGGATATTCACGAAGCATTATCAAAAATACAATCGGGCGAAGTAGTAGAAGTTTTTCATAGGAATTTAAAAGAGCAATTAGAGAAATAAATAGCGAAGTAGTTTGCCGGAGAGAATGCCGAATATTTATCGGCGATTGACGAGCTGAAATGGATTATTTTGATTTCACGGAAACCCAAAGATTCGTCAGACGCGCCGAGAATCTTTTAGGCGCGGAGATTGTTTCCGAGTTACAATTATATCTGTGCAGATTCCCCGATGACGGCACGATTATTCCGAAATCGGGAGGCATCAGAAAACTGCGTTGGGCGATTTCCGGCAGAGGCAAACGGGGCGCGAATCATCTATTATTTTGCTAATGCTGCGGGGAGAATTTTACTTCTCGATATTTATGCTAAAAACGAAAAAGAAGATT
>DATHTS010000934.1:0-4878 GCA_035462935.1 Pyrinomonadaceae bacterium | reverse complement strand
TTTTGACCATTTTGGGAATCGTGGTCGGCGTTTTTACGGCAATTGTCGTCGCTTCGATACTGCTCGGATTGCGCCAGAGTATCGTGGCAATGATCGAAGACTACGGCACGAACAATATCTACGCCTTTCATCTTTCAACCGGATTTTCCGAGCCGAACCGCGACGAGCGCACGCGCAAACCTTTAACCGAAGATGACGCCGAAGCGATTCTGGCGCAATCGAGCGCGGTCGAAGACATTGCCGTCGTCGCTCCGGGCATCGGCAATTTCGGCAGAAGCTTTGACGATAATATGACCTATGAGGGCAGGAATTATCGCTGGGCTTCGACCGACGGCGTAACTCCCAATTATCAATTAATTTCCAACCTGGTTTTGCGCGAAGGTCGTTTTATTACCGAATCCGACAATCTACAGCGCCGAAATGTTCTCGTCATCGGCGTCAACGCCGCCGAAGCGCTTTTCCCATATGAAAATTCAAAAATCATCGGCGAGCAGATAAGAATGAACGGGCAGATGTGGGAAATCATCGGCGTCCTCGAAAAACGCAAAGCCGGTTTTTTCGGCGAGAATGAAGAAGACCGCAAGATTTTTATGCCGCTCCGCACCGCCCGAAAAGTCGCGCCGCAGCGCGATTACATCCTGCACATCATCAAAGCGAAACCCGAGAAGGTGCTGACCGCGCTCGAAGACGCCGAAATGATTCTGCGCCAGCGGCGGGGCGTAAAATTCGGCGAGCCGAACAACTTCGACATCAAAACCGCCGACGCCTTTATCGAGCAATTCGACGCGGTCGTTGCGGGCGTTGGACTTGCAGCGATTGCAATTTCCTGTTTAGGTTTGCTGGTCGGCGGAATCGGCGTGATGAATATTATGCTCGTCTCCGTTACCGAACGCACAAAAGAAATCGGCATCCGCAAAGCCATCGGCGCGACCCGAAGCGCAATCGTCTTGCAATTTTTGCTTGAAGCCATGACCTTAACGTTTTTCGGCGGCGTAATCGGCGTAATTCTGGCGGTCGGGATTTCAAAGCTCGTAATGTTTATTTTCCCTTCAATTCCGGCTTCAATTGAATTGTTTTACATCTTCTTCGCGCTCGGCGTGTCAATCGCCGTCGGTCTGATCTTCGGCGTCCTTCCGGCGCGAAAAGCGGCGCGACTCGATCCGATTGAATGTTTGCGTTACGAGTAAATTATCTTGTTATATTTCTTCCCAACACACGCGCAGATTTTTAAACCCGCCGTTTTAGGCTTTGTGCCTTTACGGCGGGAAAATCAAATCGGATTCAACCCGTTTTCTCCTAAAGACAAACTTTAAATTATTATGGTCCTTGCGGGGGATCATCCGGCGGCGGTTCAACAACAACCGGATCACAGTTTCCTTGCAAAGGACTTTTTAATTCTTCTATTATTGCAGCATCGAACTCTGCTCTATCCTTTTCTTCTGACAAACTGGTAAATTTTCCGGCTAAGAATCTTTTACCTTCATTGGTATTATCTTTAAGCCACTTGTAAAACATCCTAAAATCATTGTCCCCAGGTTTACAAGAAGTACCGCAATCATTATCGAAAATTAAAGTATGAACATCATCTTCAAAATATGGGAAAGAGGCATTATCTCTGCCATCATCAAATAGCATACTTCCACCTTGAATTGCCCCCGGTTTTAGTTTAATTTCGGCACCTACCTTATCCGAAACATATCCGATTTCAAACGGCTGGGAATTATCTGTATCCAATCGTGCATAATAAGGAAAATCTGTCTGACCAAAACTGCACAATGCAATGTGCGGAATTGTCAAAAAAATCAGTTCTGTACCAGGATCTTTCTTTCTTTTTATCTTAGCTTTTCCATTTGGATGTTTCCCATGAAGACGTTCATCCGTCAAATTCAAAATTTCATGGAAGTCATCTCCAAAAAGACCTGAAGGGTCAGAAGGTGACGGGGCATTTTCCACATTATAGAAACTAAAAATAGCGGTTCTTGTGGCTTCGCCCTCCCTTCTTAATTCTTTTTCATTTACTAGTATTTGGGAATTTTTTTTATGGGTAAATTTAACCTTATGCCAATCATCACAAATAAAAACAACTTGCCAATAATTTCCTTGTCTGTAGCAAACAGCAAGACCTTTTATCCTGATATTAATTTTCATTACCATAGTTTTGTCCTCCTTTGTTGTTTAATTAATCTAAAAACTTGCATAGCCGCCAAATGCGGCGAAAGCTGCCCAGTAATATGGCGTGCGGAAACGCCCGTTCGGCTCGTTTAGCATTTCAAGCTGCGCGCTCCGCAACGCTGCGGTTGTAGACATTTTTTCCTGTTTGCGGAAGAAATGAAATCGCTTCATCAGTTTTGCTGTTGCCTCGGTTTCAACGCTCCACTGGCTCGCAACAACAAGCGGCGCCCCAGCGGCTAGAAAAGTCCGTGATAAACCAATTAGACCTTCACCGTTGTAATAATGTTCAACTCCGGTTTGGCACGCTGAAAGAATTACCAATTTAGCTTGCGGTAATTTCTCATCAACCAATTCCGAATTAGCTAAAATGCTATCTTCTATCTCTTCACCGTTTTGTGCCAGCACAAGATATGAAGACAAAGGCGTATCATGAACAACTACATAATGCCCGGCAAAGTGAATGATGTGGGCATCTTTCAATGAATTCATAAAAGCCGTTTTTGTCGCTTCTTTTCCTACAAAAATTTTCCGATTGTTATTGTTATAGAATACCTTAATTTCGCGTGCCTCGTTTTCAGCTTCAGGCAAATCAGCTAACTTATCCAAAAATTGATCATCGAACGCAGGATTGCCAATGCTTAACAAAGCTTCATTGACCAAATTGGCTTTCCTTTGCGCATTCTCTGTGCAAATAAGGAAAACATTGGCGCTTGGAGCATAGAAAAAGTCAAACTCGGCTAAAAAGGGCTTTTCCTCTGGCGAAATGAGTGCCGCAAATGGCAGATAGAACAGCACTTTACTCGGTATCAAACAGATTTTTTTAGCTGGGTCGAGATAATTAAAAATCGGGCTTATTAACAAGTCATAAAGTTCCCTTGCGATTCGTTGTGCATTCTCTTGAGCAACTTCGTCATTCCGCTTTAACAAATCGACGTAATTTTCGACCTTCTCGCGCAATTCATTTGACCGAACGCTTGCCGGAACAACAATAAATTTATCCTTTGAAACCAGCCAGATCAATACTTTGTTTTCGAGCACAGAGAATTGCAGAATCTGCACTTGCTCAGGCATTCGTTCACGAATTTCGGTGAGTGTGATAGGAGTGGCATTTTCTTCTAATAAAACCTTAAGCTTTTGCTTTTTGCCTAAAAATTTAGCGCCCTTTTGCAGCCAATCAAGCAATGAACGCGAGTTGGAAATTTCCGTGTAGTTATAAGCCTGCTCGTATCTGCCGCGCCCGTATTCATAATCAGCCGCAATGTCGTAAATACTCTCTTCGTTATCAAAAAAACTTATTTTTTCCTGTTCTTCTAAAATCTCTTTACGATAATTTTCAATTAATTTTAATGTTACTGGTATTTGTTCGTCTAACTCGATATTTCTCCCAAGAGCCAAGTAAGTTAATAATTTGCCTTTTTGAGCTTCATACTCGTAAAATGGCATTTGCATCGTTTTATATAGTTTGAGAGCTTCTTTATAAAATTGTTCGGATTTTTCATAATTTCCAGCTTTCCTTTCCAGATAGCCAAAATTCAAAAAACAATAAGCCAGCATTTTTTCTCTGGATCCTTTATCAAGAATTGTTTCGGCTTTCTTTTGTCCTTCACTAAGCAAATCACGCGCCATATTAAAATTTCCAGTTAGAAAATGTGCTATTCCAGCATTATTGCGAGAAAGCACGATAAACATTTCGTCCTGTTTGTATTCATCTGCCGACTGCATGGATTCTAGCGCTATTGATTTTGCCGCGTTGTAAAGTTTAGCCAAAGTTAATACTTGATGTGCATCTGAAAAATTTCGATATTTTTGTCTAAGACTAGTTTTGGAATTAGACATTCTTTCTAAAACACCATGTAAATAATTGAGTGCCTGCCGTTTCTGACCGACGAAGGAACTCAAATTAGCTAACACCAAAAGATTTCTCTGAATTGCATAAGAATCTTCAATTTTTTCAGCGGAAAGGAGAGCTTTTTCATAAAATCTCTTTGCCTTCGTGTGCTGTCCTACCTTCAAAAAGGCACCCGCCAACCAATAAAGAGATGTAACTTCAAGCCATCTGTAGTTTTGGTTCTGCGAAAATCCAATAATTTTCTCAAGCCGAATTATACCCTCATTTACCCGCTCAGTATTAATCAAACAATAGCTGATAAAGTACTCGGTTAATTTACTTTCCCAAATATCACCAACCTGTAAAAATAAATCAAAGGAAATAATAGATTTATTTAAAGCGTCGCCAAATTTATTCTCAAGGGATAGTTTGTAGCTATCCCGCACGGCTTGTTGTGCTTGCTTGAGCAAATTAATTTTGTTTTCCGGTAGATTGACATAGAATTGTGCAATTTCACTGGCAAATGGGTCGCCAATGCGTGTTTTTTCCAACTCGCCTGCATATTCTAAAGCAACAAGAAAATCTTTCCTTTCATCGCCCGACGCTTCCAAAAATGACATAGCGAGACGTTGCGGCAAATATTTTTCCCGAATCAATTCACGATTTCGGCTCAACAGTTGCCAGGCTTTCTCCTCATTTTTCTCCCGCACCGCAACCAAAAAATCGTGTTCGAGTTCTGCTGCCGAACGGTCTTCTGTTTTCTTCGATTCCAAAGCTTGAAGATGCTGCCTGGCTTCTTCCGCCCATTTTGAACTTGAATCGAGTTCCAGATATTCACGCCATGCCTGTTTTGCCTGTTCGGGGGCGGGTAAGGCTTC
>DATHTS010000933.1:0-4808 GCA_035462935.1 Pyrinomonadaceae bacterium | reverse complement strand
CGATTTTATTGACCAGCGCGCCTTTTGCCCAAAGCCCGCCGGTTTTATCCATAAAATTTTTGAGTTGCGCCGCGGGCAACCCGTAGCGCGTCGGCGTTCCGAAAATTATCGCGTCCGCCCATTCCAAATCGTCGTTTGTCGCCTGAGGTACGTTTTGCGTTTCTTCCGAGTGTTTCGCCCAACCTTCGTTTTGTTTGACTACATCTTCCGGCGCGAGTTCCTACACCTTCAAGAGTCTTGTTTCCGCACCCGCATTTTTCGCGCCTTCTTCAACCGCCTGTGCTAATTGATATGTCGTTCCCGTTTGACTGTAGTAAATAATCGCCACTTTTGCTGCCATTTTATTATCCTCCCAAATTCGTTATGCCTCGGCGTGTTTCGTAAAATTCACCACCGATAAATTATCAAGCGCAAACGCGCCCGCCCCGTCAATCCAAAATTTAACCAATGCGCCCAAAATCGCCAGATTCTTTAATGTCTGAACGATTTCCGCCTGTCCTCTCGCCGCATCCGTTATAAACGGAGCGTGAAAGATTAAGGTCGCCAGAATTACAAAAATAATAAGCAATCCCGCGCCGATTCTGGTTTGAAAGCCTAAAATTAACGATAAACCGCCGAACAGTTCAAATGCAATCGCGCCGATTAAGAAAAACTCCGGCGCCGGAAAGCCGACATTTCCCATCATTTCGGCTGTCGGCGCAAATCCGAAAATTTTTCCCAAGCCCGAAATAATAAATATCGAAGCTACTAAAATTCTCGCCAATGGATGTAAAATCATGTTCATTTTTATCTCACCTATTCTGTCAAACAATAATCGTTATAACGATTATTGAGTCAAAAAATTTTTACTTTACATTTGCTCTCGCCAAAACAAGAAGAGCATTCAGCTGTTCGAGCAAATCTTCTCCCAAATGTCCTAAAATCCGTTTGATACCTTGAGAAGCCGGCTCGTCAAGCTGCTCTAAAATCTCCAAACCTTGGTCAGTAATCCGCGAAATAACAATCCGCCGATCTTTTTCATCACGCTCGCGCGAAACCAGCCCGCGATTTTCCAAACGGTCAAGCAGGCGCGTAATATCCGAATCTTTTGTTATCAAACGCTCGCTAACCTCGCTGCATTTGATTCCGTCTTCACCCGCGCCGCGCAGAATCCGCAATACATTATATTGCCCGCGCGTTAATTCAAAAGGCTTGAGAATCTCATTCATCGTCCAACCCAAAACTTCCGCCGTGCGCTGGATGTTGAGAAAAACTTCCTCTTCCTTGCTGGCAAAAGGTTTTGATTGTTTAATTTCGTCTGCTAAAGCGCTCATCAAGAATAAAGATACTCGTTATAACGACTATTGTCAAGTTCGTTTTAAAGAAAATCATTTTTAATGAATCAGGCGCTCAAAATCTATATGATTCAAACTTCGGCGGTCGTCGGGTCAATGACGGCTTTGATTTCGGAAATTTTATTTGCCGGAAAACCGCTCTCGCGGGCGTGTTCTTCGATCATTTCCTCATTGGGCGCGATATAAACGCAATAAATCTTGTCGCCCGTCACATAGCTCTGCACCCATTGAATTCCCGCGCCCATTTTGTTCAGGACATTACAGGAAGTTTGCGAAGCGCCCTGCAATTCATTCGCAGACATATTTCCGGCACCGGGAATATCACGTTCTATCACATATTTCGGCATAATTTTGTCCTCTTTTTAATTTAATCCGTTCGTCAAAAATTATAACACCATTTCACAGTTTTTTGGACGCAAGACAAAAATTTGAATCCTTCGTATAATAGTTGTTATTTCCAATCTAGAAAATTTGAAACAATTTTACCGATGAACAAAATTTCAACTATAAAATTCGCACTTTTCCTGTTAGCTGCGGCGACGAATGTTTTCGCCCAGCAACCGACTGTTTTGACGGCGGCAGATTATGCGCGCGCCGAAAAAATGTTGAGCTACAACACCGCCCCGCTGATTGACCGCGCCGGAGTCCGCCCGACATTTTTGCCTGACGGTAGATTTTGGTATCGCGTTTTGACTCCGACCGGGAGCGAGTATGTTCTGTTCAATCCGGCAGACGGCTCGCGGGCGGTGAACGCCGACCTGCAAAAGCTCGTGCCGGGAAGTCCGCCGCCGGTTACGCAGCGGCGCAATCTAAGTGAAATAATTTCGCCGGACGGCAAAAAAGCGGCTTTTATCCGCGACTGGAATTTATGGATACGCGACACGGCGACGAATAAAGAAATGCCTTTGACGGCGGACGGCGTCGAAAATTTCGGCTACGCGACCGACAACGCCGGATGGCGAAAAAGCGACCGCCCCGTTTTGCTTTGGTCGCCGGATTCGAAAAAAATCGCCACCTTTCAGCAAGACCAGCGCAACGTCAGCGATATGTATCTGGTAACGACCAATGTCGGCGCGCCGAAACTGGAACAGTGGAAATATCCGCTGCCGGGCGAACCGATTATAACGATTCACCGCGTGATTATCGAAACCGAAACCCCGCGCGTGATTCGCCTTCAGATGCCGCCCGACGCGCGTCGTTCGACGCTCTGTGACGACATTGCCTGCGACGGCAGTTTAACCGACGCGGAATGGAGCGCGGATTCGACAAAGCTCGCATTTGTTTCTTCGACACGCGATCACAAACAGGCGAATTTAAGAATTGCCGACGCTGAAACCGGAGAAGTCAGAGAGGTTTATGAAGAAAAAGTAAAAACGCAATATGAATCCGGTCAGGGCGCGGTCAACTGGCGCTATTTGCCCGCCTCGAACGAATTTATCTGGTATTCGGAAAAAGACGATTGGGGACATCTCTACCTTTATGATTTAAATACGGGAAGACTGAAAAATCAGATTACTAAAGGAAATTTTGTCGTTACGCAATTGGAGAAAGTGGACGAGAAAAACCGCGTTTTATATTTTAACGCCAACGGGCGCGAAGCCGGGCGCGATGCGTATTTCAGTCATCTTTATCGCGTTGATTTCGATGGCAGAAATCTGAGACTTTTAACGCCCGAAGACGGCAATCATCAAATTTCGTTTTCCCCGAACGGCAATTATTTCGTTGATACGTTTTCAAAACCCGATATGCCGCCAACCACCGTTTTACGCGATATGAACGGGAAAATTATCGCCACGCTCGAAAAGACGGATGTTTCGCGGCTAACGGCGGCAGGCTGGAAACCGCCGACGCCTGTTACGGTCAAAGATCGCAGTGGAAAACACGACTTATTCGGCTTGATGTTCACGCCGACGAATCTCGACCCGAAAAGAAAATATCCAATCGTCAATTACATCTATCCCGGACCGCAGGGCGGCGGCGTCGGCAGCCGTTCGTTTGCAGCTTCGCGCTCGGATCATCAAGCGTTAGCCGAATTAGGTTTTGTCGTCGTCGTGATTGACGGAACGTGCAATCCCGACCGCTCAAAATCTTTCCACGATGCCTGTTACGGCAATATGGCGGACAACACGCTCGAAGACCAGATTTCGGGAATAAAACAACTGGCGCAGAAATATCCATATATGGATTTGGAGCGAGTCGGGGTTTGGGGACATTCCGGCGGCGGTTATGCAACTGCGGCGGCAATGTTTCGTTTTCCCGATTTCTACAAAGTCGGCGTTTCGCAATCCGGCAACCACGACAACCGCAATTACGAAGACGACTGGGGCGAGCGCTACATCGGTCTGCTTTCCGGCGATAATTACGAAAAACAGGCAAACCAGATTTACGCCAAAAATCTAAAAGGAAAATTAATGCTCGCGCACGGCGCAATGGACGACAACGTGCCGCCGTATAACACCTATCTCGTTGTTGACGCGCTGATCAAAGCCAACAAGGATTTCGATTTAATCATTTACCCGAACGCCCGCCACGGTTACGGCTCGGATAATTACTATATGATGCGCCGCCGCTGGGATTATTTCGTGAAGCACTTGATGGGCGCGGAACCGCCGAAGGAATATGAGTTGAAACCGAAACAAGACCCGCGTATGACGACGCGTTAAAAAACAAAAACTCATGCCCGGGCGAAAATTATCGTCCGGGCATTTCGGCATTTATCAAACAGATTTCTGCCAACGATGCAACAAAACGCAATCTGAATTCGTGTGAAAAATTTCAGACGACTTGTGTTTTTGTCTGCAAGATTAACTCCATAACTCGCTAAACTCAATATTTTTATTGACTGTCCATAATTTATGGTGTAAAAACAATTCGGTATAAGAAGTTTTTTATTCGGTATAAATCAAAGTTGGGCGTTTCGTGATTATCCAATACGGTATAATTCCTAGACAATGATTCCTGAATTTCGTTATCATCCATACCCGATTGCGACCGGTAATATTAAGCCGAGTGATACGGTTTGTTTGTGTTGCGGGCAAAATCGCGGATTTATTTATACTGCGTCGGTTTATTCCAGAGAAACATTAAACGAAGCGATTTGTCCTTTTTGTATCGCCGATGGTTCTGCCGCAGAAAAGTTCAATGCAGTATTTTCCGACGATTATCCGCTTTATCAAGCTGGCATCTCTGAGGAAATTGTTGACGAAGTAACTCGGCGAACTCCCGGCTTTGTTTCTTGGCAACAGGAAGTTTGGCTGACTTGTTGCGAAGATGCTTGCGAGTTTCATGGCGACGCACCAAAAGCAGAATTACGCGAACTTAGCGGCGAAACTTTAGAGCAGTTTTTATCTGAGATTGAATGGTCAACGTCAGAGTGGAAAGATTTTGTTCCGCATTATGAGGCAGGCGGAAATCCGGCTGTTTATAAATTTGTGTGCCGTCATTGCAAACGTCCTCGTTATGGAATGGATTTCA
>DATHTS010000932.1:0-2774 GCA_035462935.1 Pyrinomonadaceae bacterium | reverse complement strand
GGGAACAAGAAAAAGAGCCCGATCATATTGGGAAATACCATTGCAAAGATCATCGCATCGGAAAAATCAATGACTGCGCCGAGAGACGCCGCCGCGCCAACTACTACGAAAATTAAAAAGAGAATTTTGAACGATAGATCGGATGCCGTCGAGCGTCCGAATAAATATTTCCACGCCTGCAATCCGTAGTATGACCAGGAAATCATCGTCGAAAAAGCGAACAATACAATCGCAATGGTTAAGACATACCGGAAACCGGGCAGAACATCGTCATACGCGCGTGATGTCAAATCAACGCCGCTGGCTTGAACGCCGTCAATCAATACGTTGCCGCCCACGCCGCCGTAAGCAAAATATCCATCCATATTGTAAAGAACAATGACAACCGCCGTCAGCGTACAAATGACGACCGTATCAATAAACGGTTCGAGCAAAGAAACCAATCCTTCGCTCGCCGGATATCTGGTATTTACCGCCGAGTGCGCGATTGCCGCAGAACCCGCGCCCGCTTCATTCGAGAAGGCGGCGCGCCGGAAACCTTGAATGATAACGCCGATTATTCCGCCGACGGCGGCTTCGGGCGAGAAAGCTCCCGAAATAATCAAACCGATGGCGGCGGGAATTTCGGTAAAATGCGCCAGAATAATAATCAGCGACGCAATTATATAAATAATCGCCATCGCCGGAACGAGTTTTTCGGTTACGCTCGCAATACGCTTGATGCCGCCGATGATGACGACGCCGACCAGGATTGCCATAATTATCCCGATAATGGTTCTGGTCGCTCCGCCGTCAACTCCGATCATCGTGGTAAGTTGGGCGGTTGCCTGATTTGCTTGAAACGCATTGCCTCCGCCGAACGAACCTCCGACGCACATAATGGCAAAAAATACGCCGAATACTTTTCCGACGCCCGCATAACCTATGTCTTTAAAGCCTCTGGAGAGGTAATACATCGGTCCGCCGTAAACAGTCCCGTCAGGTCCGATGTCCCGGTATTTGACGCCCAGAGTGCATTCCACGAATTTGGAAGACATTCCCAGCAATCCGGCGATAATCATCCAAAGCGTCGCGCCGGGACCGCCGATGGCGATTGCCACAGCGACGCCCGCAATGTTTCCTAATCCGACCGTGCCGGAAACCGCGGTAGCTAATGCTTGAAAGTGACTGACTTCTCCATGATGTCCTTCGTCGCGGATAGTGCCCACAATATCGCCGCTTTCTGTTATATGCACGGCAGCGTGCCGGTCAGCCTCAGCATGTTCTATATCGTCATACTTGCCTCTAACGACATTAATGGCAGTCCAGAATTTTCTGATGTTTACGAATCCGAAGGCAACGGTAAAAAATGCAGCGCCGAATACCAAGACGAGGAGAACGATAGGAACCCCGAATATCGGGTAAAATACCAGCCAAGCCCACCAGTCCGCAACGGGTTTGAAAGCGTCATTGATTCTTTCATCCAGTCCCCTTTCCTGAGCGGCAGCCAGAACGGGTAAAAACAAAGTCATCACTATTGAAAGCGCATATTTGAAAACTTTCTGATTCATATATACCTCGGTATTTAAAATTATTACGTAAATTTATTCACAGTTATCCCAACTTCTGACGGGCTGCGCCGATTGTCGGAGATTGTTTTTTTCGGGATTTTTAATAATGTTGACGAAATAAAAATACAATAAAGAAATTATACCTATTTCGGATAGTATGTCGAGTGCGATTTCGCTAAAAGTCTTATAAAAATTGATTATCTGCTTATTTTTATTTTATTTTACCGACAGGGAATGGTGTTTTAGACTAAAACTTTCGCAAATTCAAGCGATATTCAAAACAATCGCCCGGATAAATTTAGGTAATTAATCCGATTTTCAAACTACCTGCCCGGCGGCAAAACCGGAAGCCCAAGCCCATTGGAAATTATAACCGCCGAGCCAGCCGGTTACGTCCACGACTTCGCCGATAAAATACAAGCCGGGAACTTTTTTCGCTTCCATTGTTTGCGACGAAAGCTCGTTTGTTTCAATTCCGCCGAGCGTTACCTCCGCTTTGTGATAGCCTTCGGTTTCGTCAAAGCGAACCTGCCAGGAGTTTAGCTTTTCCGCAATCTGTTCGATTTCCTTTTTGCTCAATTGATTGAGCGGTTTGTTCGGGAAATTCAGCGCAGTGAAACTTTCCGCAAAGCGATTCGGCAGAAAGCGGCTCAGGAAATTGTCGAGATTTTGTTTACTCGTCTGATTTTTTTCCAGAAGCTCAAGCGCGTCAATTTCGGGCATCAAATCAAACGCGACCGGCTTTTTTTCCTGCCAGTAATTCGAGATTTGCAAAACGGCTGGACCGGAAAGCCCGCGATGTGTGAACAGGATGTTTTCCCGAAACGCCTGCCTGCCGAATGATGCCGCCGCATCAATGGAAACGCCGGCGAGTTTCTGAAAGCCTTTTGTTTTATTGTCAGCGAAAATTAAAGGTACGAGTGCCGGACGAGTTTTCGTTATTTTTAATCCGAACTGTTGGGCGATTCGATAGCCGAAATCCGTCGCGCCGATTTTCGGAAACGAAAGTCCGCCGGAAGCTATGACAAGACTTTCGCTCGTGAATTTTCCTTGATTTGTTTCAATTTCAAAAAAGCTGTTTTTTTCTAAATTTTTAACCGCGCAGTTTGTCAGAATTTTAACTTTAGCTTTCTCGCATTCGAGAAGAAGCATCTCGACAATTTTCCGTGAGCTCTCGCGGCAGAAAAGCTGCCCGAGTTTCTTTTCATAAAATTCGATCTTGTG
>DATHTS010000931.1:0-4852 GCA_035462935.1 Pyrinomonadaceae bacterium | reverse complement strand
TTTCCTCTCTAAAATATTTGATATGATAAAATCCTTGATTACAAAATGCAGTTTAGCACTTTGCCGAAATTTGCGCTAAAACCCGAAATTAAAATCAATAATATGCCGAAAAAATATAAAGTTTTCTTTGCTGTTTTTTTGTTAATTTTTGCTGCAAATGTAGATTTAGTTTCTGCCCAAAACAATTCAAACGAAAAAATCCCGCCGATGCCGAAACTCCTTTCATTGCGCGAGCAAATGGATGTTCGGGAAGCGTGGCTGAAAAAGCGTTTCGATACAATGATTTTGCCGATGATGCGGCGGCATAAAATCGAGATGTGGATTGTTGTAAACGAGGAATTTAACAATGCTCCGGTAACCGAATATATCACGCCGCCGATTCCGATTGTCGGTAGGCGCGATTTTTTCATTTTTGCGGATTATGAGGGAAAGCTCGAAAAAATCGCGGTTGTGCGCTATAACGAGGAACGGCTGACGAATCATTTCACATTATTGAGTCCGAGCCGGGATAAAATTGCTCAAACTTTACTCGAAATTGTAAAAATCAGAAATCCGAAAACCATCGCCCTCAATTTCGGCGGAACGCGCGGGCAGCAGAGCGGTCTTTCATACGATTCTTATAAATTTTTGGCGGAAACGCTCGGAAAAGATTATGAATCGCGCTTTGTTCCGGCGGCGGATTTTTTGACCGAATTTTTTGACACGCGGCTACCGGAAGAACTTGAGCATTATCGAACCGCCGTTTTAGTAACAGATATTTTGACGCGCCGCGCATTTTCAAATGAAGTTATCACGCCGGGCAAAACGACCGTTGGCGATGTTCGCTGGTGGCTTTTGCAGCAGGTTAATAATCTCGGTTTGAGCGTTTGGTTTCAGCCTGATTTGCGGGTTCAAAGGCTGGCGAAAACGAATGCGGCTTCGCAGCAATTTTTGAGCGTCGCTCCTGAAAATCTGGTTTTGGAGCGCGGCGATTTGATCCATGTTGATTTCGGCTTGAATTATATGGGGCTTTCGACGGATTGGCAGAAACACGCATATATTTTGCGGGTGGGAGAAAATGACGCGCCGCCGGGTTTGAAAAACGCTCTGAAAAATACGAATCGTTTGCAGGACGTTTTGTTTGAAAAAGCGCGGGCGGGAATGACGGGCGCGGAAGTTTACGACCGTACGATGGCGCAGATGAAGAAAGAAGGAATCGAGGCGATGATTTATTCGCACCCGATTGGAACGCACGGTCACGGGCTTGGCGCTTCGATTGATTTTCGCCGTTCGATTGGCGGCGCTGATGAAAGATTGCGGCTCGGTTCTTACACTTCGATTGAGCTGAATACTTCGACAATCGTTCCCGAATGGAACAATCAAAAAGTTACAATTATGGCGGAAGACGATGCGTTTATGACGGAAAAGGGTTATGAGTTTTTCCGACCGCGCCAAACTGAGTTTTATTTGATTCGTTAAAAATTGGAGCGCCGTCATCCTGGCGGCAATGAGCGCGTGAGCGCGAAAATTTTGTCAAAACCAGAGTTGAAAGCACCCAAACTTTGTTACGTCGCTTACGCGACGTTTGCCGTCAGGATGACGGCGTTCCATTTATGATTCCGATTTCCGAAGCATTAAAAATTATCGAACGCGAAACTTTTTTACTCGAATCTGAAACAATTGATTTGAGCAATTCGATTGGCAGAGTTTTGGCGGAAGAGATTCGCGCCGATATGGATTTGCCGCCGTTTGACCGCTCGCAAATGGACGGTTTTGCAGTTAGAAATGAAGACACAAAAAATGCAGGCGCAAAAAATCCTGTGAAACTAAAAATTATCGGCGAATCGGTCGCGGGCAAAGGCTTTGAAGGAATAATCAAAAATGGCGAAACAGTTAGAATAATGACCGGCGCGCCTGTTCCAAAAGGCGCGGATTCAGTGCAGAAGGTTGAATTAACGAGGGAAAATGAAGGTTTTGTAGAAATTCTGGAAGCGACAAAGCCGAAACAAAATATTGTCAATCGAGCGGAGGAAATTAAAATTGGCGAAAGCATTTTTTCCGCAGGCGAAATTATTACCGAGAATATGATAGCTTCGCTGGCTTCGTTCGGTTATGCGAATGTAAAAGTTTCACGCAAACCGAGAGCCGCGATTTTGGCGACGGGAAGCGAGATTGTGGAAATTACAAAAAAGCCGAAACAAGACCAGATTCGTAATTCAAATTCGATAATGCTCAAAGTTTTCGCGGAAAAAGCAGGCGCGGAAGTAAAGATTTTATCGTCGGTCAAAGACAAAATTTCAGATTTGAAATTCCAAATTTCCGAAGCAGCGGGATTAAATAATAAATCGAGCCCAAATGGAAAACTAAAAACTCAAAATTCAGAATTCAAAATTCTAATTATTACGGGCGGCGTTTCCGTCGGCGATTACGATTTTACAAAACCGGCTTTGCGCGAGCTTGGGGCGGAAATCTTTTTTGAAAAAATCTCGCTCAAACCGGGCAAGCCGACCGTTTTTGCAAAATTAAATGATAAATTAATTTTCGGGCTTCCCGGCAATCCGGTTTCGGTTGCCGTTACATTTCATTTGTTTGTCCGAACGGCGCTTTTGAAAATGCAAAATGCCAATGAATGCGAATTAAAACGAGGGTTTGCGGTTGTTTCAGAAAAAATCAAGGGTGCAAAAGAACGCGATAGCTTTCTCCCTGTGTTTGTCGAGACGAATGCGGAGGGAAAATTGTTGATAAAATCTTTGCGTTTTAGCGGTTCTTCTAATTTCATTGCGTTTTCACGGGCGAACGCTTTGGTTTTTGTGCCTCAGAATAGTATTTTACAGCCGGGCGACATCGCTCAAATTGCATTCTTGCCTTGAAAACATTTGAGAATTATCTTGTTAATATGAAAAATCTGACGCATTTTGATGAAGGCGGGAATGTCAAAATGGTTGACGTGAGCGAAAAAGCTGTGACCGAGCGCCGTGCCGTTGCTTCGGCGAAAGTTTTGCTTTCCGGGGAAACTCTCGGAATTTTAGAAAATCAAAAAAACCCGAAAGGCAATCCTCTCGAAATCGCGCGAATCGCGGGGATTATGGCGGCAAAGCAAACCTCGAATCTCATCCCGCTTTGTCATCAGATAAATCTTTCGAAAATTGATATTAAAACGGAAATTAGAGATTTCGGTATTTATTTTGAAAGCGAAGTTAAGACCAAAGCGGAAACCGGCGTGGAAATGGAAGCTCTGACGGCTGTTTCGGTTGCCGCTTTGACGATTTACGATATGTGCAAAGCGGTGCAGAAGGACATTGTGATTTCCGACATCCGGCTCGAACTAAAAACCGGCGGGAAGACGGATTTTGAAAACCGCCCGTAAATTAATAAATTGAAACAATTGCCCGCAAATCTTCAACTAAACATTAACATCCGGCGAACTTTGCGGTAAGATATAACGTAGAGTTTTTTGGAAGATTACAAGGAGTTATAAAAAATGAAATACAGCATAGCCGAAGACGCGCATCCGCAAATTAAACTTTTATTGCTTGCCACATTGATTACATTCGTTTTGTGGTTTCTGCCGTTTGCCGATTATCTGGTTTATCCGGTAAGGCTTTTCGTAACCTTTATTCACGAAGGCAGTCACGCTCTCGCCGCCCTTTTAACGGGAAGCTCGGTTCAGAGCTTAACCGTGGCGAGCGACGGAAGCGGGATGGTTCAGACGCTTTCCGGCAATCCGCTTTCCGTTTTAATAACTTCCAGCGCCGGTTATCTCGGCGCAATCGCTTACGGCTCGATCCTGCTTATTTTAATTCGCCGCGCATATTCGGCGCGAATTGTTCTCGCCATTTCCGCAGGTTTTGTCGGTTTGATGACATTCATTTTCGGTTTTTTCGCGCCGGTGTTTAATCTGTTTTCGGCTGAAATCAGCGTATTCGGCGTGTTTTTCACCGTTCTTTCAGGCGCGTTTTTAACTGCCGCGCTGCTGGCGATTGCCAAATACGCTTCGGCTTGGTGGGCTAATTTTACTTTAGCTTTTCTCGCCGTCCAATGTCTTTTAAATGCCGTGATGGATTTGGTTTCACTCTTTTTTATCAACGCGCCTTTGGTCGGCTCGCATATACATTCCGATGCGGCGAATATGTATCAAGCGACGGGAATTCCCTCGATTTTCTGGGTTTTCATCTGGATTGGAGTTTCGATACTGATGATTTCTATTGGTTTGCGGGTTTATGCCGTGGCGAAGCAGTCGAAACAGCACGATTTACCGTTTGAAGACTAAAAAGCCGGTCTCTTTTCAAATGGAAGAAAATAAAACTCAAATCAACATACGCGAGCTGCCCGTCGGCTCGCGTCTTATTGTGCGGACAAAAAAAGATTGGCGCGCCGCGGTTGTTTCCGCCGTTTTGGAAGAAGCGATAATTTTACGAATTTGCTCTCCTTCGGGCAGGACTTATCGGAAAAGCTGCCCTATTGAAACCGTTATTAATCTTGAAAATACGATTCCCTTACTTAAATTTTATGAGGAAGAAGAAGGCTGGCGCGAAAATTTTGCGAGATATGATTGTCGCTGGTGATTTTTCTAAAATTGTTTTTTTAGAAACCCAAAATCTTAAATAAAGAATAACCTAGCGCCGGAACGCCCACTAAATAGAAAAAAACAGCTGCCCGAAAGAAAAAATTCCCTCTCGGACTCCAATCATTAAATCCGTTTGTAACTCCTAAAAGGATATTTCCGAGCCCCGTGAAAATTAACCCAACGCCTATCAGACGGTCTCCCGGAAATCGCACCAGCCAAATTCCGCCAGCGATAAAGCCCAGACCGATGGCAATTACTAAAATTGAATTTAATGTTAGATTTATAGGCAATATCATTTTTTTATTT
>DATHTS010000930.1:0-3327 GCA_035462935.1 Pyrinomonadaceae bacterium | reverse complement strand
AAATTGATTCAACCATTTCAAAAATAGAAAAAGAAATCGAACTCATCAAAGAATACCGAACCGCTTTGATCTCGGAAGTGGTTACGGGAAAGATAAAGGTGATTTAATTATTATGTTTGAAGATGCAATTAAATGGTTAAGGAAAAGTTGGTATGGTGCTTTAGTGGCATATTCGATAGTTTTCTTCGGTGTGTTTGGAATTATTTGGTATTTTGCTGATCCGGCGGGAATTCCAGAAAATATTGACAGCCTTCCAGAATTCATTGCTAAAAAAAGAATTTTCTTCCATTTATTATTAACCATTATTGTAACGGCTCACATCATCATTATTTTGCTTATTTTTGAATTGAATTTTTTTAAGGATAATTCAGCTAAGAAATATGAAATTAAAATTCAAAACCTTACAAATGGTGATGATGTAAAAAGTCCTTTCAAAATTTCTGGAAGTTATAAAATTAAACCGCCGGAAGATTCTATAAGAATTCTGGAGTTTAGTCCTGTTATAGCACAATATTGGATTAAGAATGAGGTTTTCTTTGATGAATCCACCAAACAATGGTTTGTTGAAAAGATATATATTGGTGGGGATGACGGAGAAAGGAGGGAAATTTCTGTAGCTTTTCTGGGTGAAAATAGTAAAGCCTTTGTTCATTATTTCGATAAAGCGAATCAAGATCGGGATAAACTTATAGGAATCAAGAAATTACCGACAGACATTCAAATCTGCGATAAAGTATTGATTAAACGTAAAATACCACCAATCGAAGGATAATAAAGCTATGAATCAGGCAAAAATTCATACAGAAAATACATTTGAAGATGCCATTACCGATTATTTAACAACTCACGGCTGGCATTCGGGAAATAAAACCGATTTCGATGCAAAACTTGCTTTGGACAAAAAAACGGTCTTGGATTTTGTTAAAGATTCGCAACCTGATAAATGGAAAAGGTTTGTCGAGTTTTACGCGAAAGATGCCGAAGATAAGTTTATTTCCAGACTTGTTAAAGAATTGGATTTGCGTGGGATGCTTGATGTTGTTCGGCACGGCATTACGGACAGCGGAATAAAATTCAAACTTGCGTATTTTAAGCCCGACAGTAACCTTAATCCCGAAACGCTTAAACTCTACGAAAAAAACAAACTCTATTGCACACGGCAAGTAAAGTTTTCGCCGGACAATAACAAAACGATTGATTTGCTTTTATCCTTGAACGGTTTGCCCGTAGCGACCGCCGAACTCAAAAACCAATTTACAGGGCAAAACGTCCAACACGCGATCAGACAATACAGAGAAGACCGCGATCCGCGAGAACTCATTTTTCAATTCAAAAATCACGCCAAACGCGCCCTGGTGCATTTCGCTTTGGATTCTGACGAAGTTTATTTTACGACCAAATTAGATAATAAACAGACGCGCTTTTTCCCGTTCAACAAAGGCTTTGAAACGGGCGCGGGAAATCCGCCGAATCTCGAAGGTTATAAAACAGCTTATTTTTGGGAAGAGATTCTGCAAAAAGACAGTTGGCTTGAAATCATAGGGCGTTTTATCCATTTGCAAACCGATGAATACAGAGTTGACGGAAGGCTTTTCAAAAAATACGCGATGATCTTCCCGCGTTATCATCAGCTTGATGCCGTGCGAAGACTTTCAAAAGACAGCAAGGCAAACGGCGCGGGAAAAAATTATTTGATTCAGCATTCGGCGGGAAGCGGTAAGAGTAATTCGATTGCTTGGCTGGCGTATCGTTTGAGCAGTCTTTACGACGAAAACGATAAACGGCTTTTCGATTCGGTAATTGTCGTTACCGATAGAAACGTTTTAGATCAGCAATTACAAAACACAATCTATCAATTTGAGCATAAACAAGGTGTTGTCGAAAAGATTGATAAAGATTCTTCACAATTAGCCGAAGCGATAATTAACGGGAAAAACATCATCATTACAACCTTGCAGAAATTCCCGTTTGCACTTGAACATATCGCCGATGTTCCGGGCAGAAATTACGCGGTTTTGATTGACGAAGCACACAGCTCGCAAGGCGGAAAAGCAAGCCGCAAAATGAACGAAGTTCTGGCAAATGTTTCTTTGGAAGAAGCAGAACGAATAGAAAGCGAGATTGAAGGTGAAGAAGACGAAACCGATGATTATATCCGCGAAACAATCCGCAAACAGGGCAAACAACCGAACGTTAGCACATACGCATTTACGGCAACGCCGAAACCGAAAACTTTGGAAGTTTTCGGCGTGAGAGATGAGCAAGGCAGACCGCACCCGTTTCATCTTTATTCGATGCGGCAAGCTATCGAAGAAGGCTTTATCTTGGACGTTTTGAAAAATTATGTAACTTACAAACAGTTCTTTCAGTTATCCAAAGAAATTGAAGACGATCCCGAAATCAGCAAGCGAAAAGCGACAAAAGCAATCGCCCGTTTCGTGTCGTTTCATTCCTACATCATCTCACAAAAAACCGAAGTTATGGTTGAACATTTCCGCCAGGTGGTAATGAAAAAAATCGGCGGAAAAGCGAAAGCGATGGTTGTTACTTCATCGAGAAAACACGCTCTCAGGTATTTTGAAGAGTTTAAGAAATACATCAAGGAAAACAGTTATTCGGAAATAAAACCGCTTGTCGCATTTTCGGGAACTGTTATTGATGATTATTATCCAGAAGGCAAAACTGAAGCCGCGTTAAACGGCTTCGGCGAAAAGGAATTGCCGGAAAGGTTCGCAACCGATGAATACAAGGTTTTGCTTGTCGCCGACAAATATCAAACGGGTTTCGATCAGCCGCTTCTGCATACAATGTATGTTGATAAAAGGCTTTCGGGCGTGAAGGCTGTGCAAACTCTTTCGCGGCTAAACCGCATACACGCGGGAAAAGAAGATACTTTTGTTTTGGATTTCGTGAATGATAGAGAAGATATTTTGAAATCGTTTCAGCCTTATTATGAATTGACAACAATGAACGAAACAACCGATCCAAATCATCTTTACGATTTGAAAAATCGGTTGGATGCGTCGGGCGTTTATCACCAAGCGGAAGTTGATTCGTTTGCACAGATTTTTTATAAGCCAAGTTCAAACGGTTTTCATTCTCAGCAACAAAGCAAACTTTACCGATTTACCGATCCCGCAGTTGTCAGATACAAAGATTTGGAAACGGAAGAACAGCAAGACGAATTCAAAGGTGCTTTGAAATCGTTTGTAAATATCTATTCTTTCCTTTCTCAGATAATGCCGTTTCAAGATGTTGATCTCGAAAAACTCTTTTCTTATGGCAGACTGCTTTTAACGCGATTGCCGAAAACGGATATTTCCGAAC
>DATHTS010000929.1:0-17268 GCA_035462935.1 Pyrinomonadaceae bacterium | reverse complement strand
ATGAGTGTTAATAAAGGGGTATTAGCCTTCATTTTACAAAAGCAAAAAAATGAATAATACCCATACCAGCAAAATTCTAGTAGCGGAAGATAATGAAGATTCCCGTCTAATGCTGAGTTTATTTCTGAGAATCCTTGACTACATTGTTATAGAAGCCAAAAACGGGGAAGAAGCCGTCAGATTAGCTCAACTCGAAGAGCCTGATCTTATTCTGATGGATTTGAATATGCCTGAATTGGACGGAATTACAGCCGCCACGGTTATCCGGCATTTGGCGAAACTCAGCGATGTCCCGATTCTAGCAACTTCCGGCGACGGCGGGCGCGGCATTGATTTGTTTTTGAATATCAAAAAGATGGGCAGCGGGTATATCGGATATATTACGAAGCCGATTAGTTTAGAAGATTTAGCCGAGCAGATAAAAACTGCGCTGGTAAGAGTGCAGAAAGCGGCTTAACAATTTCCTCTCATTTTTTACTCTTCCTTAGCTCAATATGTAATGGGAATTTAGATTCTCCTTGCGGATAGAGTTTTTTTTATTCTTCCAATTAAAGCAAATATCAATTAGGGCAGTTAAGGATTGAGTTTAAGGTAAAAAAGTCAGAACCATCTGCGGTAGCGGATGGTTTAAGTTGATTAACTGTGTCTTTTACATTAAACATTCAAGTTTTCTAAATTCAACCGCCCGCTGCCGCAGGCGGTTCTGACACATATCCACAAACTTGAATTGCTCTAGGTTTGCTGACAGTTTATTGCTCAAATTCTTCGTGTTCTTTCTGTGAAATAATAAACTTTGAAGCGTCGTTTTCCTGATCGGCTTGGTTTCCCAGAACCGCCCGCAGAATCAGCATTTTTGCGAGAATGCGAACTTCGGTGCGGTCGAATTTATTCGCCAGATTTTTGGTTTTCGTAAAATCCGATTTTGCCAAGCCGCGAAGCGTCGCGTTTGTCGCGCCGAGCTCGCGCAGCAAGCCGCGCGTCATTTCGCCGCCGAAGCTCCCGACCTGAACTTCGCCGTCTTCGATTATTTCGCTGTTCACGTCAATAAATTCGGCGACTTTGACAAAGGCGGAAAGCGTGTCGTTGAGACGGAAAATCGAATCTTCCAGAATCGGGAAAGCCTTTTTCGCTTCGACTTCGGTATAAGCCGCCGCCAGCATCCAATTTTGCAGGTAATCGAGATAATTTTTCGGCTGGAGATTAACCAAGCCTTCGGCTTCCTTCATAATTTCCAGAGCCGTCTCCTTGTCGCCCATTTTTACGACCTGCGTCGCCAGACCGGCGAGAGCCGTGATTTTTACCATCGGGTCGTCAAACGCGGCGATTACTTTTCGTGATTGATTGATAACCTTGGCGCGTTCTTCGGCGGAAAGCTTTTTATCGCCGAGATTTTGCAAATCCTTCATTAAATCTTCCTGTTTTTCTTTCTCTTTAGCGGCTGCCATGAAATCTCCCGGCTGATTGATCTTTGCCGTTTGAGGCGTTTGTTTTTCTTCATCCTTAATGCCGAATTTTTGCCTGATCTGCGCCGCTCGCGCCGGTAAATACCGCTCGATTAATACCAAGGTTTCCTGTCCGGAATACTCGCTCAATTCGGATTGCTTTAAAATCATCTGCGCGGCAATCTCCGCCGCTTCGCGCAAAGACTGCTCGCTGAAAATCGGCTTTTTGCCCGGTTTTTCCTTTGCCTGCTTGGGGTTTTCTACGCCCATAACCAGAACGGCTTGAAGAAAATACAAGGTGTCCGATTTCGCCGAGTCGGATTTTAGCTTTCGGATGATTTCTTCACCAAAAGCTATACCTTTTTCCGCATCTTTCTCGTAAACTTTCTTGAGAAGTTCGAGATGCTGATGATTTACGCCGTTTGCCATACTTTTACGCGCAATTTCCAAAGCCTTGTCCGGGTCTTTATCCGCGATTGCCGTAATGAGGCGCATTTCAAGATGACCGTATTGATTTTCCATCTGCTGCCGCAGAGCGGGATTGCTAATCGCCTGCGCCGTTTCGGTGAAAAAAGCGTAAGCCAAAACCGGGTCGTGCTCCGACAAACTCAAAGCGATCTGCTGGCGGACGCCGATTGCCTGCGAAAACTTTTTCATCAATTTGGCTTTCGGAGTTGTCGCCGGGGAAAGGAATGTGATGTGTTCATCTCCGTCAACCGGCTCGACGTTATAGACGTTCATTTGCGAATCGAGTTCGACCAACAGCTGCTTGAAATCCGTCACGACTTTTTGAAACATCGTCCGCGCTTCCTTTTCGTCGTGAAACCACATCAGGCTCGCCATCTCGCCGTTAAAGCTGATGCGGTTTTCCGGCGTCCGCAAGGTGCTGACTTCAACCGCCGTTTCGCGCAAAAACGCAACCGCCTCTTTTTTGATCTCGGCGGAAAGCTCTTCCTTTTTCGCCTCTTTGCCGGTCTGCGGCAGAGCGACAACGGTGAATAAAAAGATTAGGGTGATTGATGAAACTAATTTTTGAAACATTTATCTTCTCCTTGAGATTATTCGGAATTGCCGGTAATCCGATTTCCAGTATAGAATTTTTATCCGATTCTTGCTAAAGAAATTTACGAAACTCCTTCAAGAAAATTAACTTTCGGACGTATAGAGAGAATATAGGATAAATTATTGAATATAAAAATATCCAGCCAAATATTCAGCCGGATATTAAATAAATCTCAAATTGTATTTTACAAAGTCAGGCAGCCCCGGATTATTCATACTTATTCAAATTGAATGTCAATGAATTTTTGTAAAATTCTCATTAATTTAAAAAACTTGAATTATTTGAAAAATGATTAAGCGACCGCAGCGGAAATCTTAGCGTCCTTCACCAAGCTAAAATTCAAACTCCACTTCAAACTCGATCCGCCGGTTTCCAGCCGCCGAAGCGCCTCCGCCGCCGAAGCCGAAGCCGCCGGCGAGCGAGGTGGACTCGCCGAAAAACGGCGAGCGCAGGTTGCCGACGGGCGTGGCTTTGTTCACGCGATTAAATAAATTGCGAACCTGAACGGTGAATTCTAAATTAAAGCGGCTGTCTTCATCATCGCCGCCACCGCGTCCGCCGCCACTGCCGCCAAAAGGACCGCCCAAACCGCCGCCCCTGCCGCCGCCTTGACTTCCGCCGCCTTGCCCGCTTGCGTCGTTAGAAGTTTTTTTGCCGAAGCCGAATGATTTGCTCGCCCGCAGATTGACAATAAAAAATTCGGGTCCCGCGCCGTAATTGCGCGGGATAATCGTCTGTCCTTCAATCGGCTGTAAATCAAAATTTCCGAATTCGGTTCGCACGACGCACGGTCGAATATTCGGGTTTTCCGCCGTTCCGAAATTACACTGCCGATTTAAATCGGTCGCAAACGCCGGTCGGTCGTTGAAAATCGTGTCGTCGTTGCGGTCAATTCCGGTCGTGATATTAAACGGCGCGCCGGAGCGAAATGTAATAAACGGGCGCAGGCTGATGCCCCAGGGCGCGTCGAAATTTCCGCCGATGACAAAGCGGTGGCGAATGTCGGACGAGGCTCTTCCCATTTCGCCGGTCAAATCATAAGAATCTGCCGGAAAGCTTCCCGCTCCGTCCGTGTCGCTCTCGGCTTTATTCAAAGCGTAGTTGGCGAAAATCGAAACGCCGTCCATAAGGTTTGAGCGCACGTTAAAGAGCAGTTGATTCTGGTTAAATTTTCCGGTTGATTCGTATTGAAAAATGTTGCCTTCACCCGGAAACGGGCGAACGCCGTTAATCGGCGCGTTTATATTGCGCGAGCGCAGCAGGCGACGAGTTTGCGCGTTGATATACGTTACCGAAAAAGTCGTTTTCAAAGGCAGTTGGCGCTCGACGCTCAAGGCGGTTTGCATCGTGTAGGGCGCTTGCAAATCAGGCGAGACGATGCGTGTTGTCTGCGGCTGGGCAAAGGCGGAAAGCTGTTCAACCGTCGGAATATTTGAAACCCCGCTCGGCGTGAAAATTATCGAATCTAAAATCGCGGGATCGGTTACGACAAATCTTTGCTGGTTGATTCCGTTAAAACGGCGGGCTTGCAGCGTCAGGCTTTCGCCGAAGCGGTCGTAGAAAATCCCGAAGCCGCCGCGGAAAACGGTTTTCGGGCGATTCTGTCCGCCCGCGCCGGGCGCATAAGCGAAACCGAAGCGCGGCGCGAAATTAAAATTGCTCGAAATGTTGGTTTGATTTTCGTAGCGCAAGCCAAATGAAAGCGTCAATTCGGGATTTATACGCCAATCGTCCTGAACGAACAAGCCGACATCCGTTTGCGAAACACCGGCTTGCGGGTCGCCTCCGGCAATCGAAAACTGCGTCGGAAACGCGCCCGGCAAGCCTAAAAGCGTGCTGCGGTATTGTTCTAGACTCGTAAAAGTAAAAGTCCCGGCGAAATTGTTCGGCGACGAATTTAAAAGCCGCGCGTGCCGCAGCCGAATTCCCGCTTTAATGGAATGCCTTCCGCGAATAAACGACGTATAATTTTGAAATTCGTAACGGTCTTGATCGGAAAACGCGAAGCCGATGTTCGCGCCGCCGCTTGTGAAAGCATCAAGCACGCGGATCGTCGGCGAATTATCCTCGCTTTCCTCGCGGCTGCGTCGGCGGATGTATTGAAAACGCGCTTCATTGATGGTTGTCGGGTTGATAATCGCGGTTTCGGTCAACTGCAAAACATGCTCGCTTTCCCGTGAGTTGTAGGCTCGGGAAAGCAAATCAAATCCGCCCAGACCGGCATTTTCATCCCGCTCGCGCTCAAAGCCGTAACGCGCGACGAGCGTGTGATTTTCATTAATCGTAAAATCGAAACGCGGGCGAAACTCGATTTCCGAAGACGGTCTTTCAACGGCAAGCTGCAAAGGCACGACGTTCAAATTCCGGTCGAGAACAAGGGCGTTTATGAGCGCGTTATTGGCGGTGTCTTCAATTTGAAAATCAAAAAAATACGACGCGCGGTTTTTGACGAGCGGACCGCCGACGTTGGCGCTGAATTCGCGCACCTGAAACGGGACGCGGTTCGGCGCGAAAGGATTGCGCGAGTTCAGCCTTCCGTCTTCAAATTCAAACTCCAGTTCGCCGCGAAAATTATCCGTTCCGGGTTTTGTGAGAATCTCGATGCGCCCGAAGCCGAGGCGGTCGTATTCGGAAGAAAAAGGATTTTGATTTATGCGGATTTCACGAATCGTGTCGCGCGGCGGAAGTCTTCCGCCGGAAAAGCCGTCAATAAAAATCTCGCCGCCGCTCGGTCCCGCGCCCGCTCCGGCAAGCGCCTGCAAAGCCGCTTCCAAATCTTCCTCGTCATCGGGCAAGGCTTCAATTTCCTCCTGCCGCAAAACGAGCGCGCTCGCATTCCCGCCCGGCTCGGTGCTGATTTCCTCTTCGCTTGAAACGGTTACCTGCGTTTCTTCCAATCCGATGCTCAGCGTAATATCGAGCGACGTGCCGCGTCCCGCATTAATCTCGACTTGCGCATTTTCGTAAGGCGTAAAACCCTGACCGGCAACTCGAACGGCGTATATGCCGGGCTGCAAATTATTAAAGACAAACTCGCCCGTCCGATTGGTTTGCCCGGTTCGCGTCGCTCCGCCCGCGTTTGTAACCGTTACATTCGCCCCGACAATTAATGCGCCCGTAATATCCGTCACGCGCCCGCGCAATGTTCCGTCAGCCGCCTGTCCAAAAACGTCGCCTGCCAGCAAAAGCAGCGTAAAAAACAAAACTGCAAACCGTTTCATAATCCCCCTTGATGCATAAATGCAATAAATTTAAATACTAAGTTTAACAATTACTCAACTTGCGATTCAAGAAAGGACATTAATCGGTCAGGGTTTATTCATTCTCAAATATGGTTTTCTTATAAAAAATAAATTCCTTAATTGTCGCGTTAGCGACGAAAAGAATTTAGCCGTGTAATTTATTGCACGGGCGAGATTCGCCGGCAGCCGTTTGTCGCGTCAGCGACAACTGATTCAAATCCTCTTTTCAATTGTCGCTGACGCGACAAAAAACTTTTCGTTTCCGCACCGCCTCACGCCTGGGATATTGGCAAAAGGTTCCGAAGAATTCGTGATTTAGCTGGCATTAAGGATTTGCGGATTCACGATCTGCGACACTTTGCGACCACGGTTCTTTTCATCGAGGGCGTATCGGACGCGATCATCCGCAAGATGACCGGTCACCGGTCTGAGGAACTCGAACGCTACAAGCATCTATCGCCGGAATTCTCTCAAAAAACAACGGAACTCATCGCCGGAAAGCTCATGGATGCACTGGATAGCGGGGATTCTGACACGTTTCGGTTACAGTCGCCCGAAAGCGAAAAAACCGCCAATGAAGGCGGTTCGGAAAACATTGATAATAAAGATGATAATGGCGGAGGCGACGGGACTCGAACCCGCGACATCCAACGTGACAGAGCGAAATTCTCGAAGGTATCAGGAATTTTGTGTAAGTTGGCGCAAGTCTGCCGGTTGAATTCTGTCCTCGAACATGATGGCAAATTGATTCATTGCTAACCCCCAATTCGGTATTGGCATTGTCCACTTTTTCGCCGCATTTTTCAACCCTAAATACAACAATTTCAGACACGCTTCTTCGGACGGAAAACTGCCTCGGGTTTTGATGATTTTCCGCAAGCTCATATTCAAGGATTCAATCGCATTGGTCGTATAAATTGCCTTGCGGATGTCTGCTGTGAATTGGAACATCGGCTCGATCCGACTCCAATTCTCACGCCAAGATTTGGCAATCAAGGGATAACGAGCGTCCCATTTTGCGGCAAATTCTTCCAAACCAAAGAGGGCTTCTTCTCTACTTGGAGCAGTATAAATCGGCTTCAGAGCCGCAGCTATCGCCTTGCGTTCTTTGTAGCCGACACAGCACAGAGAATTTCTGATTTGCTGAACCAGGCAGGTTTGCGTGACAGTTTGCGGATAAACTGCTTCAATCGCTTCCGAGAAACCTTTCAAACCATCCACACAGCAGATGAAAATATCTTCCAAGCCCCGGTTTTTCAGTTCCGTCAAGACCGACAGCCAGAACTTGGACCCTTCCGTTTCGTTGATCCATAAGCCGAGACATTCTTTGCGCCCTGAGAGATTGACGCCAATCGCCACATAGACCGAGCATTTTTTGACTTGTCCGTCTTTGCGAATGTTGATTCTCAGAGCATCCGGATAAACAATGGCGAAGAGCCTTGATAAAGGGCGATTTTGCCATTCCCGGACTTCCAAAATGACTTCTTCGGTGACCGAAGAAATCAAATCGGGTGATACTTCCACACCGTAAATCTCTTCCAGGTGAGATTGTATGTCTCGCGTTGACAGACCACGTGAATACAAAGAAATAATGTTTTCATTAAAACCGTTAAAACGACGTTGGTGTTTTTCGATAATGACGGGTTCAAACTCACCGGCTCGGTCTCTGGGAACTTCGATTTGAAATTCGCCGTGCGGAGATTTGACCTTTTTGCGGCTGGTTCCGTTTCTCCGGTTTGTCTGGTCAGAAGGAGCCATCTTATGCTTTGAATAACCAAGCTGATAAGCCAACTCGGCTTGCATCGCTCGCTCCAATAATTGTTTGGTTAATTGCTTGAGCAAGCCGTTCTCGCCAAGCAGATCTTCCGGATTTTTGTAGTCTTTGATTAGTTCGTCAAGAATTTCTTTGTTGATTGTCATCGTGTAAATCTCCTTTAATTTATAAATTTCGATTTACACAAAATTCCTGATACCCTCGTCCGTGAAGTTCTCCGGCTCTTAAAAGAGCAGGACGAGCTGCGGCAGATTCGCCACGAGGAAGTGCGCCGCGAGGTGATGAAAGGGGTTGAAGAAATCCGCAACGGAAAAGGTATAGTTTATGATTCGGCGGAAGAATTAGCGGAAGATATTATCAGCCGAGGAAAGGCTCGGAAAGCCAAAAAGTAAAGTAACTTTTTTTTCGGGCATACTATTTTCGTAACCTCAAATAATCAAGAGAAGATTGTTTCCATATCTTTTAGCAGAATGCAGCAGAACGAATCTTGTATGAATCGGAGCCTTTAGCGCATTGCTTGGGGGTTATTCCCATAATTTTCTTGAAATGATTGGAAAAAGGCTTTGATCGCTGAATCCGGTTTCCAAAGCCACATCAATCAATTTCATTCCCCCGAAATAAGCGTCAATTAATGCTGAATTCTAAGCAGTTATTCTGGACCAATTTTTTATTGAGCAGTTTTGTGGTTTTTCAACCCTCGATTTTTGAAAAATTTCAAACCTTTTGCGCCGTTTTTTTTACCTGAATAATAAGACTTTTGTTTTTTCACGGGACGTTCAATCGCTTGCTCAGTAACATCAGCGACAACTTTTAAGTTATCAGATGTTAAAGCTTGATCGTTTGGCAAATCAAGTGCTTTCAAAAGGCGTTTGGAAATAAACCTATAGTGTTTGAAAGCATAACTTTCAGAGATCGAAAACATTTCGCCGGGCTGCAAAAAAGTATGATACTGGCGTAAATAAATCAAAGTCAGAAGCAGTTGATCTTCAATTGATAAAGAACTTGTTAAGCCCCGCTGACGCATCGGCTTGGCTTGTTTATAGCTGATAATTTCAGCTTTCAATTTTTCTAAGATGATTTGAAAAGTGCCAAAATTGACTCCGACCAGTCGAGTAAATTGAGCAGGCTTTTTCATCTTGTATTTTTCATACACACTCATTCCCGCAAGTTTAGCAGAATGAACACTTATTTAGGAAAGATGTCTATTATAGTTTTTGACACCTTCCGATAATTTAATGAAGGTAGTTCCACTTAGGTTGACCATCACTTTCATACTAAGCACGTCTATTTCGGAGACCACTTTGGAAAGGTTTCGGGTTTTGGGTTCAATGGCTGATGATTATGAACATCAATAAACGTATATTTGGCTTTTTTGATGATTGCTCCGGGGAAGAGCAAAGTTTTTCAACATTCACTCTTCTTTTTATCAGGCTATTATTTGTTTTACCAGCTAATATAATTTCAACAAAACGCTTGAAATCTTTAACATTGAAAGTTAAAAGATGCGATATTTTGTGTTTTATCATCGCGGCGGTAAGTCTTGCATCGTGAACATTTTTGCCTGACACTTGATATTTGGCGACCAAGTTTTCCCATTCTTCATAAATACCGGATTCATCATCGTAAAACTTAAAAAGCCTTTTGAATTTGCGGATTTCCGACTTTGCTTCCGTTGCAGTCAGTCCTTAACCGTTATGAAAGGAAGGTCGTGTAGCAACCGACCAAAATTCGATTAGATTCTGCGGAACTATACAGATTTCTTCGCCTTGTTTGCGGTGCGAGATAACAGCGCGACGGGCAATCGGATAATGCGGGCTTTGTTTTTGCGTTAGCCGTGTGAGAATGTTCGAATCCGCCAAATAACTCATATTTGCAGATTTTCTCTTTCGCCGTAGATGCTTTCGCGGCTGTCGTCAACATCTGCCGGGATTTTATCGGAAAACTCCGTTAATGAATCGAGTTCGGTAATCCACTCTTCATCCGAAGCGGTTTCATAAAAAGACTTTTCTTCACCGTTTCGGATGAAATTTTGCTCAATAATTTCAACCAAAAAACTTTCCACCGTTTTGCCGATAGATTTCGCTTCGGCATTAATACGTCTTTCGATTTCGGGTTTGAGTTCAAGCGTTACAGTCATATTCACATTTTAACACGGACGTTTTTCAAAATGTCAGCTTTTGTGCAAAATACAGATTGAATGATTGATCTAAGAAGCGACACAGTTACAAAACCAACACCTGCGATGCGAAAGGCGATGGTGGAAGCCGAGGTCGGCGACGACGTTTACGGCGAAGACCCGACCGTTAATCTCTTGCAGGAGCGAGCCGCCGAGATTTTCGGCAAGGAAGCCGCGCTGTTTGTGCCGACCGGCTCGATGGGCAATCAGATTGCCGTCAAACTGCACACGCGACCGGGCGATGAAATCGTTATTGAAGAGCGCGGGCATATTTACAATTACGAAATGGGAACGCCTGCTGTCGTTTCTAGTGTGATGATTCGTCCGGTGCGAAGCGCAAGCGACACCGGAATGCTGACCTGGGCGGAAATCGAATCCGCTCTGCACGTTAATCAGCCGTATTACGCTTGCCCGACAGGTTTGATTTGTTTGGAAAACACGCATAATTTCGGCGGCGGAAGCGTGATGAGCGCTGAAAAAACTTCGGAAATCTGCGAGCGGGCGCACGCGCTCGGCATTCCCGTTCATCTGGACGGCGCGAGGATTTTTAACGCTTCCGTCACTTTGGACGAATCCGTCGCGGAGCTTTCAAAAGATGTTGATTCGGTGCAGTTTTGTTTATCAAAGGCGCTGGGCGCGCCGGTCGGCTCGATGCTTTTGGGGAAAAAGGATTTTATCGCGGAAGCCAGAGTTTGGCGCAAAAGGCTCGGCGGCGGAATGCGGCAGGTCGGCGTTCTCGCCGCGGCTGGGCTTGTCGCGCTGGAAGAATCGCCGAAAGTTTTGCACGTTGACCACGAAAACGCGCGGGCGTTGGCGGAAGGCGCGGCGAATCTGAAGGGCGTTTCGATTGACCCGGAAAAGGTCGTTACCAACATTGTGATTTTCGACGTTTCCGAAGCGCGAATCTCATCAGCCGAGATTGTCGCGCGGTTAAAAGAAGAAGGAATTCTGGCGATAAATTTCGGCAGCTTTATTCGGATGGTAACGCATTACGATGTTTCGCGGGAAGATATTGAAAGAACTCTTGAGGCATTGCAGGAAATAATTCAATGAGTAGTCAAACAAAATTAAGCAAAAAAATTACCGCCGTTCTGAAAGATTTATTTCCCGGACATAAATTTAAGCTATCTTTTCAGGAACATCAGCCAGAACATTTCGGAAACGAGATAATCGAATATGAATTCGAGGATTTTCTGATGTATATGATAAAAGACCGCAATGAATTGTTTGTTGAATTAGCTCCAAAAAATTCTCCCAACAAACACAGCCAACTGCCAAAACTTCTCGAATCTATCGGCGCGGCGAAAGCAAGCGATTTTACCGAACACGATTTCAAATCCGTTACAAACCAGTTGGAGCTTTTAAGCCGAAATTTTCCTAAAATACAAAACGGATTAAATATTCTGTAAATTAATTTTTAACAATTTTCAAGCGTTTTGAGTCCCGCCATCAGGCGGCTGGTCACTAAACGTTTAGCCGCCTGAAGGCGGGACTCAAAACTTTAAGAAATTTACTTTAGAGTATTAAATAAGGTAAAAATATTTTACAATTTCTGCGATTTAGACAGAACCTGCAAAACCAAATAAACTTAAACTCGATGATAATCGCTATTGACGGACCTTCCGGCGCGGGCAAATCCACGCTCGGCAAGATGTTAGCTAAAAAACTCGACCTGCTTTATCTCGACACGGGCGCGATGTATCGCGCGGTCGGTTTGGCGGTTTTGGAAAGCGGAACGAGTTTGGAAGAAAAAGAAAAAATTATAGAGATTGCCCGAAAAGCAAAAATCGAACTGATCGGCGAGCCGGAAAATTTGCAGGTTCTGCTAAACGGAAAGGATGTTTCCCAAAATATTCGCACCAACGAAGTGGGACAAGCGGCTTCGATTGTTTCGACCGTTTCCGAGGTCAGGAAAATTTTGGTCGGGCATCAAAGAAAACTCGGCGAAATTGCGCCAAACGGTGCGGTTCTTGATGGACGCGACATCGGCAGCGTAGTTTTTCCGAAGGCGGACGTGAAATTTTTTCTTACCGCAAAACCCGAAGCCAGAGCGCGAAGACGTTTTGAAGAAGATTTGGCGCGAGGTCGAAACGCAACTTACGAAAAAACTTTTGAAGAAATAAATTTGCGCGACGAACGCGACGTTTCGCGCGAGGATTCGCCCTTGATGATTGCCGAAGACGCGATTGTGATTGATACGAGTGAGATGGATTTGACGGAAGTTTTTGAACAAATGCTCAAAGTAATTACCGATAAAAAGTTCAAATCGGTAGAGATTTGACTAAACGTTTTTCAATCGTTAAGATTTTCATTCGTTCTTTGATATGCTCCCGTAGCTCAGCCGGATAGAGCAACAGCCTTCTAAGC
The DNA here is from genome assembly GCA_035462935.1 of Pyrinomonadaceae bacterium. GTDB lineage: Bacteria > Acidobacteriota > Blastocatellia > Pyrinomonadales > Pyrinomonadaceae > DATHTS01. Next base: position 5,204 of record DATHTS010000929.1, on the reverse strand, counting down.
TGTGGGTCGCACGTTCGAGTCGTGCCGGGGGCGTTTAAATTTTAATAAATAAAAAAGAGTGCTGTAAAAAAGCACTCTTTTTTATTTGACGGAATCAGCTAAAACTATTTAGCGTAATCAGAGATAAAACTTCGCAGAGCCTCGCGGTTCTCTGAGTGAATCCGGTTGCAAAACTTGTTCGTATTGCAATACTCGGCGAAATAAAACCCGCCTCTTTCATAAATAGCTGAAACCGTGCCGTCCGCGCCCGGTTCGAGCGGGGTTACTTTACCGCCGTTTTCCTTGACTCCGTCCAATTGTCCTTCAAAATTTTCTTTCGCCTCTTCGACCGAGACAAATTGCCCGATAGTTAGAAAAACATAATTCGAGCCTTTCTGGTAAGCCGCCTGCGCCGCGCCTATTCCCTGCGGGAAATAATCTTTCGTAACCACGGTTTTGACATCGGTTTGCTTAAATCCGCCGACGGACTTGCGAGTTTCCAGAATTTTTACCAGATACTCGCTGGTGTCGCCGCCATCATCGTTTGTCGGTGGCGTTGTTTCCGGCGTGGAATCGTTTTTGCGAACAACCGTCGAATCATTTTTACGATTTGTGTTTGATAAAGGCGTCGGGCTTGGAGAAGGATAGCTGGAATTATTTGAAGCAGCAAAAAACCCTCCGCCGATGCCTAAAAGCACGAGAATTCCTAAACCGACGCCCGAAAGAAGCAGCAATCCAAAACAACCCGCCAAAGCGTAAATCCAGCCTTTTCCGCCTTTTTTCGCCGGCGGTTGGGGCGGAATCGCGCCGACATTCGGCGGCATCATCGGATTATTCGGGTCGGTCATCTTCGGCTGATTCATAAAAACGGTCGGCGGCGGCTCGTCCGGTCGCGCGGGGGCATTGCCTCCGGCGCTTAAATTTTGACCGCAATTGATACAGAAACTCATATCCGCGGGATTAGCCGTCCCGCACTTCGGACATATTTTGTTGTTCATATTTTTACCTCGACAAATTACGAATGATTATTGAGCCAGCATAAATTTAGCACTGTTGGAAATTTTCTCCAAGCCTTTCAATTAAATAAACGCGGCTAAACTTGAAAAAACGAATCAAGATTTTTACTTTCGGCATTATCTGAAAATGCGGGCGAGCAATACAATTTGGAAGCAGTCGGAAATTATCTTGAAAACTGCTTTACATTTTCAATGCTTCTTTCATTCGCCGGACGCCTTCCGCCATACGTTCTTCCGTATTACAAAATGAAACTCGAAGAAATCCTTTCGCTTCATCGCCAAACGCAATGCCCGGAACAGTTATTACGCGGTTTTGCAGAAATTGTTCGGCAACTTCCAAATCATCGCCGATTTCGCGGACATCGAGCATCGTATAAAACGCGCCTTCGGGCGCAGTTCCGCGCAAACCGATTTCCTTTTGTAAAATATCAATCAAAAACTCCCCGCGTCTTTTATAAATTTCACGCGCTTCGGCTTTTGCTCGCTCGGCTTCTTCCGTCCAACCTAAAAGCGATGCTTTCTGCGAGATCGTCGAGGTGCAAACGGTCAAAAATCCGTGAATCGTCAAAGCCGCTTTTACAACGTCTGACTGCGAGCTCGCCAGCCAACCGACGCGCCAGCCCGTCATGCTCAGGGATTTGGAAAGCCCGCTGACGATTAAAGTCCGGTCGTAAAATTCCGAAGCCGAGCGCGGCTTTTCCGCTGTGAAATACAAATCCGAGTAAATCTCGTCGGAAATCAGATAAATTCCCGTGTCTTTTAAAACATCGGCAATCTGCCGCAAATCGTTTTCCGTGAAGATTTTTCCCGTCGGATTCGACGGAGAAATCACGACCGCCGCTCTCGTCTTAGGCGTGATTTTCGACCTGAATTCTTCAATATCGAAAGCGAAATCTTTTTCCGCCGGAAGGCGGTAATAAACAGGCTCGCCGCCGGAAAGTTTTATGCAGTTTTCATAAGCCGGAAACGAAGGATTCGGAATCAAAACCTCGTCACCTTCGTCAACAATCGCCAGAAAAGCCGCCGTCATAGCTTCCTGCGAGCCGACCATCACGCAAACCTGCGTCGGCTGTAAATTCAAATGCGGATACTGCTCGGCAATCTTCTCTCTTAACTGCAAAAGTCCCGCGTGCGAAGTGTAACCGTTTTGTTCCTCCAAAGTTACCCGCGCCGCTTCCTCGCGCATAAACTGCGGCGTCGGCAAATCCGGTTCGCCCAAACCGAAATTTATCGAACCGGGCAAAGCGCGTTCAAAGATCTGTCGAATCAAAGTCGGCTGCACACCCTGCAACCGGCGCGGCAGACGGAAAGTTTCATTTTGCGGTATAGCTTTCATAGAATTTTTAGAAATGTGACCAGATAAAGATAATAACTTTGAATATTAATGAGAGTAAAGTTTGTGAAGGGGCAGAAGCCCGCGCGTCAGCAAAGGCGCTTTTACTCGCATCCTCACTTACGGTCGGGCTTTTGCCTTTCTTTTACAAGGTAACCATCGTGCCCGTTCCCTCGTCGGTAAAAACCTCTGATAAAAGCGCGTTTTGCTCGCCGCCGCCGATAACGTGCGCCGATTTAACGCCGCGTGTCAGGATATTAATCAAATTTTGCAGCTTCGGAATCATTCCGCCGGTTGCCCGACCGGAAGCGATCATATCTTCCGCTTCCGCGATTGAAATGCGCGAAAGTTTTGTCGTTTCGTCTTTCGAATCGAGATAGATTCCGTTGACATCGGACAGCAAAATCAATTTTTCCGCTTTCAGCTTTGCGGCGATTTCCGAGGCAATCGTGTCGGCATTGATATTAAAAACCTGCCCGTCGTCATCAGCGCCGAGCGACGAGACGACCGGCAGATAATCAGCTTCGAGCAGCAAGCTCAAAAGCCGCGTGTTGATTTGCAGAACGTCGCCGACGTTGCCGAAATCAATTGTTTTCGTCTCGCCGGTTTGTTTGTCGGTAATTTCTTTCGGCGGGCGTTTTTCGGCGTGAACGATGTTGCCGTCAATGCCTGAAAGCCCGACGGCTTCGATGCCTCGATTTCTTAAAGCTGCGAGAATATCAGTATTAATTTTTCCCGCGAAAATCATCTTGGCGAGTTCGAGCGTGTCATCGTCGGTTACGCGCCTCCCTTCGATGACCGTTTGCGCCACGCCTAATTTATGCGCGAGTTCGGAAAGCTGTTTGCCGCCCCCGTGAATAACGCAGATTTTTATTCCGACCTGATGAAGCAGCGCCAATTCTTCCGCCAAAGATGCGAGATTTTCTTTATCTTCGGTAACTTTTCCCGAAAATTTGACGACAAAGGTTTTGCCCTTAAACCGTTGAATATAAGGCAAAGCCTCGCGCAAAAGATTTAAATTTTCACCATTCATTTTAATAATTTCGCCATTATTGCCTTTTGAACGTGCAAGCGGTTTTCGGCTTCGTCAATGACAACCGAATTCGGCGAATCAATCACGCCATCGGTTACAATCACATTTCGGCGGACAGGCAGACAATGCATAAAAATCGCGTTGTTTGTCCGCACCATTTTCTCCTCGTCAACAATCCAATCTTTTCTAAAATCGGAGCGAAACTCCATGTCTTTTGCCGCATTTCCGTAGAAATTTTTGCTTCCCCAACTTTTCGCGTAAACAACCTCAACATCTTCAAAAGCGGAATAAACATCATTCACAATCTCCAAACTGCTTCCCGCCGCTTCCGTCTGCCGACGAATCATTTCCAATAACTCACCGTCAAGCTCATAACCTTCGGGGTGAGCGATTCTCAAATCGTGTCCGAACTGCGCCGCCGCCAGCGCAAAGCTGTTCGGCACAGCCATCGGCAGAGGCTTCGGATGCCACGCCCAGGTGAGCAAAACTTTTTTCCGCGAAAAACCGAATTTTTCCCGAATCGTCATCATATCCGCCATTGATTGACACGGATGATGCATTGCCGATTCGAGATTGATAACCGGCTTAGAAGCATACCGTTCAAATGCCGACAATACAGGCTCGGTTCTTTCCAATTCCCAATCCTGCAAATTCGCAAACGTTCGCACGCCGATAGCCGCGACATATCTTTCCAAAACGCGCACAAACTCCTTCAAATGCTCGGTTTTATCACTGTCCATCACGACTGCTTCACGATGTTCGAGCGTCCAGGAAGAACTGCCCGGCTCTAAAATCACCGGATTTCCGCCGAGTTCGAAAATCCCCACTTGCATCGAAGCACGGGTTCGCAAGGAAGGATTGAAAAAGACGAGCGCGATGGATTTTCCGTTTAAAGATTTGTCGGCAATTTTTCCGCTTTTGAATTTAATCGCGGATTCAATAATTTCTTCGAGTTCGGCTCGTGCAAAATCGGATGTTTTTAGAAAATTATTCGTCATTTATTTCATTCTTAAAATTGGTTCTGGTGATTTGTCCAACAAGTTGTTGGATAAACGGCTCATCCGCATAAATTTCGCGCCCCGGCGACGTGCTTTTGACATTCAAAAGTTTCGCGCCCGACTTAACAGTAAAGCAAAACGAGTTCGCAGTTGACTGCTTTCCTCGCAAATTGTGCAACAGTTTGTTGCACAATTGCTTAATTGTTGATGTTTGATAAAGATTCAATCAACAAATCAATCTCCTCAATCTTCACGCATAAAGGCGGAAGCAGTCTTAAAACATTCGGATTGCTCGAAGTTCCCGTAATAATTTTGTTTTCAAGCAGTTTTTTGTGAATCGGCTTGCAGTTTTCGTCAAACTCGATTCCCAAAAGACAGCCGCGCCCGCGCAGACCGCGAACATTTGAAACTAGTTTCAAATGTTCGCGCAAATGATTTTCAACCGCTTTCGCATTTTCCATCATCCGGTCGTTTTCAATCGCTTCAAGCGTTGAAACCACAGCCGCCATTGCCAGCATTCCGCCGCCGAAGGTCGTTCCCAGATCGTTTTCTTTTATTTTTCCGGCGATTTGCTCATTGACCAGGCACGCGCCTACGGGCAAGCCGCTGCCCAGAGATTTCGCCAGCGTGATGATGTCGGCTTCAATAAAATCCGCATGCTCGCTTCCCGAAAAGAACCAGTTTCCCGTGCGCCCGACTCCGGTTTGCACTTCGTCAAAAATCAGGACGATGCCGCGTTCGTTGCAGATTTCGCGCAATTCGCGGAAAAATTCGGGCGCGGCTTCCCGCACGCCAGCCATTGACTGAATCGGCTCGATCATAATCGCCGCCGTTTCTTCATCAGC
>DATHTS010000928.1:0-2918 GCA_035462935.1 Pyrinomonadaceae bacterium | reverse complement strand
AAAATAACCGACGGAAAGTGGCTGAATAGAAGTCCGCTCTGGTCGCTCGACGGACAAAGAATCGCGTTTGTTTCTGATCGTGATAACAAACCCGGAATCTGGACCGTCTCTTATTCGGGCGCGGATTTGCGGTTCGAAGTTTCGCTTGAGGACGTCGGCTTGACCTGTTTTTTGAGAAAATGGAGTAACGATGGCAAGCGGATTTACTACGAAAGCTGCAAAAAACTTTACGCTATCGAATTGGCTTCCGGAGAGGTTTCCGAAATCGGACTGGCTGTCGCCGAAGCAGCGGGCGGATTTAATATCTCGCGCGACGAAAAGATGCTGACGTTCATCGCCGTCGAGAACAAAATGCAGCAAATCTTTGCGCAATCGCTCGAAACGGGCGAGGTCAAAGCCGTTTCAAAAAACGAACATCACAACTGGTCGCCAGTATTTTTTCCTGATAACCAAAGAATCGCGTACAGTTCAGATCAAAACGGTATTTCTCAAATTTATGTGACGGATCTGAACGGCGCCGAGACTTCGCAAATCACGTTCGGCGACATCAGCGCTTCTTTTCCGGTAGTTTCGCCGGATGGCTCAAAGATAATCTACGTTTCGCAAATGGACGAAGCAAATATTTTTTCTTTTGATTTGCGAACGAATCAGGAACTTCGGCAAACCTCGAATACGAGGATGCAGCTTTTTCCGAATATTTCGCCGAACAACACCAAAATGGTCTTTCAGGCGACCAATAATGAAACAAAAATATACTCCAGCATACTGAAAATAAAAAACCTCGAAACCGATTCTGAGCCGAATCAAATTAGCTTGAACGGCGGCGAGCCGCAATGGTCTCCGCAAAACAACGAAATCGCTTATCTCAATCAATCAGACATTGATATAAATATCTGGAAAATCGAGTCGGACGGAACCGGAGAAAGGCAGTTGACCTTCGACGGGATTTTCGACGAAGGCGTTCGCCTCGCGCCTTTCAATTTAGCGTCGATTCCCTTCGACTGGTCGCCCGACGGAAAGAAAATAGTTTACACCTCAAGACAATCCGGAATTTGCAATATCTGGACGATCGACAACGAGGGCGGCAATCCCGAAATGCTGACCGACAACGCCGACGGCAGCCTGCGGCTCAGCTCAGCCTTGTGGTCGCCGCAAGGAGATCAGATCGCTTACGTTTACCGCAAAATGCTGGAGGCTAAAAAATCGCGATATGGCGTCGCTGTTTTATCAAACGGTAAATCGAAAAATCTTATCGAAAGCTCGCTGCCGGTCAGGCTGCTCGGCTGGCTGCCGAATAATGCCGAAATGCTGACGGCGTCCGGAAACGAAAACAATGTCGAGATTCTTAAAATTTCTACGAACGCTGCCGTCAAGCCGCTCGTGGTCGCTAATCTGGAGGGCGTCTACCTCGACGGAATGACGCTTTCGCCCGACGGGCAAAAAATCGCGTATGCCGCGCGGCGAAACGGCATCGGTAATATCTTTCTCTTTTCAGGCGACGGCGCGGAAGTCCGGCTGACTTCGAATCTCGAAAATACTTTGTATTATTCGGGCATCACCTGGTCGCCCGATAGCAATGGCTTGTATTACAGCAAGCAATCCGGCGGGATGCAAATCTCCATGATTTCCGACGCTTTACAATGATGGAAACCGCATTCCCGCTCTTTAACACTGATTTCGTTCCTTCGGCTTTCATTTTTGGAAATTCAGAGTCGAAATAACGAATCAATAAACGAACGGTTTATCCGGGAACTTAAAAATAAGGAGTTGGAACAAATATGAATCAAGATGTGCCAGAAATTGAACCAAAATCAACGCAGGAGGATGAAGAAAAACTAAGCTTGACTCGGGAAGAGATGGAAGCGCTGCTGGCAACACCAGGTCTTCCGCCCGACGATTTAAGGCTATATCAGGGCGGTTTTATGGTCGCGGTAAATTTTATATTTCATCATGCAGCTGCATTTGAAAACCAGGCGGCGATAGATCATTTGAATGAGTGCATCGCCGGGGAGGTTTTTCAACGAGCCGTCGAAATGAGATTCGGCGAGGGATCCGGAGACCCGTCAAATTGTCCTCCCGGAACATGCCCCCCCGGATGCGAGAGATGCAAATTTCAATTCGCGTTCAACGGGCGTTATTTTACGGGAACCCGATAAGTTAAATCGGAAACTGGATGCGGCTTATTTAAAGATGAAAGTCGGGAACGCTTTAAACGGAGATATTTTTAATGGACGGTGCTCAACTATAAGCGGTGAGCCGTCCATTAATTTTACTCTCCGACGACTTTCGGTCTTCCACGAAAAAAATTGATGATTGATGATAGTTTACTTTCGCAAATGTTGCGTAAAGAAATAAGACATCTTTAAACGGGTAATTGAACGTATGAAAATTCTGATTAAATTGAGTGTGTTAATTGTCGGGACGATTATCTTCGTTTCGTGCTTATCCAAAGAAAACCGCAATTCGGCGGTCAGCTTACCCGAAAATACTGATGCCGCCGATTCCGCAAAAAAAACGGTATTCAATTTTCCGAACTCTGATCCGAATTTTCCGGTGCCTGCATCCGTGCAGGAGCCTTTCATTTTAAGGCAGGACTATCCTCAAACGTATACTCCGAAAGAGCCTTTGCCGTGGGCGAACATCGACTTGAAGGCGAATCCCGTGCAGTATATGCAGGCGGTTCTGAGTTATTGTCTGGAAGGAAATACGGGGACGGATGTCGATTTCAGAGTCGAGAAAAATAAAGTAAGGAACTGGTATCACGCTCCGTGGCTACACGACGACGGACAGGGAGCCGGCAATGGCAGAGAGTATTTGCACGGTTTGACCAGAGAACGCCCGTCCCGCAAGTTTGAAATTCATCGCAAGCAGGATGACGAGTTGGAAAACTGGGCGATCGGTTTTTATAACGAACCTGG
>DATHTS010000927.1:0-7361 GCA_035462935.1 Pyrinomonadaceae bacterium | reverse complement strand
AGGCGGGACTCAAAACGCTTGATTTCTTACTAATGTGTTTGCTAATACATTTATTGATTAGCTTTGCAACTTTGAGAAAAGGCGTAGTTTTTAGTAGGAGCAGAAACACCGAAGAATTTATTTTGTTTTTGCACAGATGTTTCTTTTTGAGAAATTGCATTCTTGGCTTAAAATCGAGGTATGCAATTTCGTCTCATTTCTGAAAATACGCCGAAAGGTGATCAGCCGGAAGCAATTAAACAAATCGTCAACGGGTTAAACGACGGCGCGAAAGACCAGGTTCTTTTGGGCATTACGGGAAGCGGTAAAACTTTCACGATAGCGAATGTCATTCAGGAAGTGCAGCGTCCGACTCTTGTTTTGGCGCATAACAAAACGCTTGCCGCGCAGCTTTATCAGGAATTTAAAACCTTCTTTCCCGAAAACTCGGTCGAATATTTCGTTTCTTATTACGATTATTACCAGCCCGAAGCCTACGTTCCCGCTTCCGATTTATATATCGAAAAAGAAGCTACGATAAACGAGGAAATTGACCGCCTTCGATTGAGCGCGACGCGGGCGCTTTTTGAGAGGCGCGATGTGATTGTCGTCGCGTCGGTTTCCTGCATTTACGGTCTCGGCGACCCCGACGCTTATTTCGGGATGATAATGTTTGTCGAGCCGGGACAGCCGCTTAGACGTGAAGAATTGCTGCAAAGATTGGTCGAGCTGCAATACGAGCGAACGAATATCGAATTCGAGCGCGGCACATTTCGAGTGCGCGGCGACGTGGTCGAAATTTATCCTTCTTATCAGGATCAGGCTTACCGCATCGAGTTTTGGGGTGATGAAATTGACGGGATTTACACGATTGATCCCTTGCTCGGCGAAGTTTTGAAGAAACACGATTCGCGTTTGCCGATTTATCCGAAATCGCACTATGTAATGTCGAAACCGACGATTAAAAAAGCTCTCAAAACAATTAAAGAAGAGCTCGTCTGGTGGGAAGAAGAATTGATAAAGCAGGGAAAACTCGTCGAATCGCAGCGCCTGCATCAGCGAACGATGTATGACCTGGAAATGATAAAGGAGATGGGCTTTTGTCGCGGCATCGAAAACTACTCGCGGCATCTGACCGGAAAACCGCCCGGCGCGCCGCCGCCGACGCTGCTCGATTATTTGCCGAATGACGCGATTATGGTCATTGATGAATCACATCAAACCGTTCCCCAACTCGGAGCGATGTATAAAGGCGACCGTTCGAGAAAGGGAACTCTGGTCGAATACGGTTTTCGCCTTCCCAGCGCGATGGACAATCGCCCGCTTAGCTTTGAGGAATTTGAAACGCGCATCGGGCAGACAATTTACGTTTCCGCTACGCCCGGTCCTTACGAATTGACCAAATCGGGCGGCGAGGTCATCGAGCAAATCATTCGCCCGACGGGCTTGCTCGACCCGGTCGTCGAAGTCCGCCCCGTGCGCGGGCAGATTGACGATCTTCTGGAAGAATGCCGCCTGCGAGCCGAGCGAAACGAAAGAGTTCTGGTTACGACTCTGACGAAAAAAATGGCGGAAAATCTCTCGGAATATTTCGCCGAAGTCGGCGTGAAAGTCAATTATCTGCATTCGGATATTGATACTTTGGAGAGAATCAAAGTCCTGCGCGATTTGCGGCGCGGCGAGTTTGACGTTTTGGTCGGCATCAATCTCTTGCGCGAAGGCTTGGATTTGCCGGAAGTTTCGCTCGTGGCGATTCTCGACGCCGATAAAGAAGGATTTTTAAGAAGCGAGCGTTCATTAATCCAAACAATGGGACGCGCCGCCCGCAATGCCGGGGGAAAAGCGATTCTTTACGCCGACAAAATTACCAAATCAATGAAACTGGCGATTGACGAAACCCAGCGCCGGCGAAAAGTTCAGGAAGAATACAACGAGGAAAACGGCATCACGCCGACGACAATCGTAAAATCAATCGAGTCAACTCTGGTTACGGCTTATGAAGCCGACTATTTCAAAGTTCCTCTCGAACTCGAAAAATTTGAAGAATATTCACCCAAAAAATTAAAAGAAACGATCATCCAACTTGAAGCTGATATGCGCCAAGCCGCCAGAGATATGAAATTCGAGCAAGCCGCCGAGATTCGGGATAGATTAAAATATTTGAAAGATAGGCAGTTGCAGGTTTAGTTCTGGATTTGAAGGAATCCGAAATTGAAAATACATCAACTTAACGCCGTAATGCCAAAAGACGTTCAGCAAATGGCGCGGAACTATTTGCAGGAAGGGAAGATGACGATTATCGTCGTCGGGGATAAGGCGAAGATTACCGAGAAGTTGAAGCCTTACGAGAAGTAATTACTTCTCGCATTTATAATATGAGGAAGAGTAGAATATAGCTTCTAGTCTCCTTTTTATTAAACTGAAAATGTTAAAAAAATTATTTTGTGTTAATATCCTTTCAGTTAAATCTCAAGTGATGAAATTTGCACCTATTGTTTTAACATTAATTTTCATTTCTTTGGTGAATGCACAAAGCTCTCCCTTCAATCCTTGTCTTTTAAAGTTATCTGATGCTCCAACTCTTCGTGGATTGAAATTAGGTATGTCACCAACTGAAGCCGAAAAGATTATTGGAACAAAGATTGTTTTTAAAAATTACAAAAGAAAATTTAAATATTCGGGAGAAGATGAAGTTGAAGTTGATGTGGGCATTAAAAGATTTGATTTCCCCTCTAAGGCAACGAAAGTAATTCCTTCTCAACTAAAAGGCATTAATCTTGTTACGCTAATTTTCTTTGAAAATTCTCTTTATCAAATTTTTGTGCAGTATGAAAAGCAAGAGGCTGAATGGAAAAACTCAAAAGAATTTACAGAGTTTCTATCAGACAGATTTAATCTTCCCAAAGAATCTTGGTTTGATACTACTTATTTATCCTGTGGCGGCTTTGGTCTATCTGCTCAAGTAATTGAAGATGGAAAGGCTAGAATACTTTTAACCGATAAAGAAACTGATAATTTAGTTGAGACAAAATTAAAAAGAGCAGTTGAAAGTGAAAGGCTTAGAAGGAAAAACCTTGAAATGGAAAAAGAAAAGGGATTTAAACCCTAATATTTAAATTAATTTTCTAACAAACGTCCTTACAAATTTCTTCACAAAGGTTAAGCAAATCTTTTTCCCATTTGTGATGTAAATATGTTGGTTCGTGCCATGTAAAATTTTCATCACCTTTCAAAACTAGTTCTCTAAAATTTACATTTAATTTTGAGGCTAAAAAGATTTTGTCATTTTCGATATTACTAGATTTTCCTTCAACTATAACAAATGGTGAAGTTCTGTGAATTGCGACATCTCGCCAATTCTTAACATCCTTATAGAATGATTCAAAACTTTTATAGGTTGCTGCTCTTGATTGATTTTTAGCCGCAAACTTTTCTTGAAACTTTTTTTTTAACAAATCCTGTTGGGGTAGTTTTAGAGGAAGTTTATAAATATCTGTTATTGTTATTGCTACAGCATCCAGAAAGGCTTTGCACGAACTTAAATAACCAACAAGAAGCGCAGATATTTGCCTAGCTGATTTATCTTTATTCTCATTATAAATAAGTTCTTCAATTAAGGAATTATAAAAATATATGTCTGCGACCCTACGGCAAATGTTTTCTGCTAATTGACGTTCCTTTGAGGTCATTTTTTTTGATAAAGTTTTGTACTTCTCCGCAATCCGATTATCAAGATCAAAGAAACATTTAGGAGTATTAGTTTTTAGATAAGGAAAAAGAGAATAATCGTAAAATTTATTTTTCATAAAAACAATTTTAGCAAATAAAAACTTTCATAAAGTTTTAGGTAAATCTACAATTTATGATTTCAGTTGCGCCTTTTTCGCCTTCTTTTTCAAATCCTTTTCCGTCTCCAAAATCGTATGCGTCGTTTGAATCACAGTATCGGGATTGAGCGAGATTGACGTAATGCCTTTTTCGACGAGAAACTGCGCGAATTCCGGGTAATCGGAAGGGGCTTGCCCGCAGATGCCGATTTTTTTGTTGTTGCGGTGGGCGGCTTCAATTGCCATTGCGACCATTTTTTCGACCGAACCGTCGCGCTCGTCGAAGAGATGGGCGACCATTTCCGAATCGCGGTCTAGTCCGAGGGCAAGCTGCGTCAAATCATTTGAGCCGATGGAATAGCCGTCGAAAACTTTGAGGAATTCGTCGGCGAAAACGACGTTGGCGGGAAGTTCGCACATGGCGTAGATTTCCAGATCGTGCTCGCCTTGTTTCAAGCCGTATTCCGCCATAAGGGCGATGACCTTTTCGGCTTCGGCAATCGTGCGGCAGAAGGGAATCATGGCTTTGACGTTGGTTAAGCCCATATCTTCGCGGACGCGCTGCATCGAAAGACATTCGAGTTTGAACCCGGCTTTGTAACGGTCGTCGTAATAGCGAGACGCGCCGCGAAAGCCGAGCATCGGGTTTTCTTCTTCGGGTTCAAATTCCAGTCCGCCGATGAGCCGCGCGTATTCGTTCGATTTGAAATCGGACATTCGCACGATCACGGGTTTCGGGTAAAAAGCCGCCGCGATTTTGGCGATTCCTTCCGACAGACGACGGATAAAAAATTCCTTCGGGTCTTCCTCGCCGATTTTCTGCCCGATTATCTCGATGTCCTTTTGTTTTTTCAGGTTCGGATATTTGACGAGCGCCATCGGGTGAATGCCAATGTGGTTGTTGATAATAAATTCCAGACGCGCCAAACCGACGCCGTCGTTTGGAAGCTGCGCGACGGCGAAAGCGTGGTCGGGGTCGCCGACGTTCATCATCAACTGCGTTTTCGGGCGTTCTTCGTCTTTGATTTCCCGTCGTTGGATGTCAAAAGGAATCGTGCCGTAATAAATGTTGCCCTGTGCGCCTTCGGCACAGGAAACGGTTACGTCGGTTCCGCTTCGCAAAACATCGGTCGCGTTTCCCGTTCCGACGATGCAGGGAAGCCCAAGCTCGCGGCTGATAATCGCGCTGTGGCAGGTTCTGCCGCCGCGGTCGGTGACAATCGCCGAAGCGCGTTTCATAATCGGCTCCCAAGCCGGATCGGTCATCGAGGTAACGAGAATATCACCCTCCTTGAATTCCCTTAACTTGTCGGGGTCGAGCAAGATATGAACTTTCCCGTGCGAAATTTTTTCGCCGACCGCCACGCCGGAAACGAGCGGAGCGCCGTGATTATCGGATAATTTGTAATTTTCGATGTAATTCTGTTGTTTCTGCGCGTGAACGGTTTCCGGTCGCGCCTGCAGGATAAACAATTCGCCCGTTACGCCGTCCTTCGCCCATTCGATGTCCATCGGCTGCGGCTTTCCGGCGCGTTTCGAGTAATGGTCTTCAATCAGACAAGCCCATTTCGCAAGCTGCAAAACTTCAAAACCGGCGAGACAGAAACGATTGCGCTGCGAGGCGACGACATCGCGCACCTGCGTTCCCGTTCCGTCGTCGGCGAAAACCATTTTTACTTCCTTGACGCCGAGCTTGCGGGAAACAATCGGGCGATAGCCGAGCTTCAAAGTCGGTTTGAAAACAATCCATTCGTCGGGCGTCGCCATTCCCTGAACGACCGCTTCGCCCAAACCCCAAGCGCCGTTTATAACGATTGCCTCACGGAAACCGCTTTCCGTATCGAGCGTGAACATCACGCCCGAACAAGCCGCGTCCGAGCGCACCATCGGCTGAACCCCGATTGAAAGCGCGACATCAAAATGGTCAAAGCCTTTTGCCGTCCGGTAGGAAATCGCGCGGTCGGTCCAAAGCGACGCGAAACACTGGCGGCAAGCTTCGATAAGACGGCTCTCACCCCGAACATTCAAAATCGTGTCCTGCTGCCCGGCAAACGAAGCGTCGGGCAAATCTTCGGCGGTGGCAGAAGAACGCACGGCAACCTCGAAATTCTTTTTACCGATGCGCTCGCCCAATCTTTGATAAGCATCGAAAATCGCTTCCTCCAAATCTTTCGGAAATGGGGTTTCAAGCATCAATTGGCGGGCTTCTCCGCCGACGCGGGCGAGTTCTTCGAGATTGTCAACGTCCAAACCTTTCAAAAGTTTTTGCAAACGTTTTCTCAGCCCTTCGGTTTCCAAAAGTTGTTCGTAGGCGTAACTCGTGGTCGAAAACCCGTCAACGGAATTCACGCCCTTTTCAGTCAATTCCCGAAAAAGCTCGCCCAAAGAAGCGCATTTTCCGCCCACCAACGCTACATCTCCCGCGCCGACTTCGCTCAAATCCAACACCAACGGTTTTTCTTTGCTCATCCCTTTTTTAGTTTTCTCCTTAGATTTTTTATAAAACGCTCAATTAGAATAATTTTCTATTTACTGCTTATTTTGTAAGGCAATTCAAACTTTTACTGTTTAATATTCGGTAAAACGTAAGCATTTACAGATTATCAAAAAAAAAGTCATACAAACAATTTCGTTTGATGACTCCTGAAAATAAAAAATTATAAAACTAAAATTTAGAACCGCTTCACAGCCCGCGTTAGAGGGCGACAGACGCTCTGTCGCTATCTCCGATAGCTTTAATATTTGATTTGCCATACCCCAAGCTAACGCTTGGGGCTACATTCTTTCGCCATCTGCCGATGGCTTTATTCGGATTTGTCAGATTTATTTTTCTATAAATATGAATCTAAGAGAAAAAATCTCACAAAATCTAAATATGATTCGATAAACCGAATGGATTTTCCTTCAACTTTATCCATTTAGCTTTAAGCTGCGTGTAAATATCATAAAAAGGCGATTCGGGCGTATCGGGTTTTGGCGGCGCGGGCTGTTTGTTTTTCTTTGCTTCGCGGTCTTCTTCCTTCCATCTCTGCCAGAGATATTTGAGCAGGGAAAAACAGGTCGTGCAGCGTCCGCAGGCGATCAAAATCCGAAATTGCTCCTCGCTCATCCAGAGCGTTGTCGGGACGGCTTCCGCCTGCTTGGAAATGTTTTTCATTTCGTCGGTCGGTTTTAACTCAGGATCGAGCTGCCACAGTTCGGTGCGATCTTTACTCGGATTGAGCGTGTAGATCAAATTGAACGAAACGAGCTTGGCGCGCGAACTTGGATTCATCAAATTGTTAAATTGCAATTGTCGGATGCGCTTCATAAAAACGTTTGTGGTCATTGCCAGAACCGAACTGATACGAGCTTTGACCATTTCAATCGCATCGGGCAGCGCCATTTTTTTGAAATAATGCCAGAGACGAAATCTCGCTCCCGAAACGAGGACACTTTCGGCTTTGCGAAACAGGCTGTAAATCCAAATGAGCACGCCAATCAACAGAAATGCGGGTAAAATCGAAACGATAGACCCAAAGATAATCTGCCATTCGGAAAAACGAATCGTTTCGT
>DATHTS010000926.1:0-2144 GCA_035462935.1 Pyrinomonadaceae bacterium | reverse complement strand
TGCGCGTTCTTTCAAACGTAAAAGTTCTTCAATCACGCTTTCGTTGGTGCGAAAACGAATCGAATCGCCGAAAAATCCGGTCACAGTGCAAAACTCGCAGCCGTAAGGACAGCCGCGCCCGGTTTCCATCGGCACGACGTGAAACGTCCCCCAGCCTTCGCCCATTTTTGACAAAAACGGGCGCATAAATTTCGGCACGAGGCTGAATTGTTCCAAATCCAAACTTTCCCAAGGGATATGCGGATAAGGCTGTAAACTAGGCTTTTTGTCGTTACCTTTGGCATCAACTTCCGGTTGATAAATTTCTTTGAGCTTCCCATTTGCGGCGTCTTCGACAATCAAATGCCAAGTTTCGTCCGCTTCGCCGAGCGCAACCGCGTCGGCATAACGTTTTCCGCCGTCTTTGCCGAGAGCCTCGTCGGGACATTCGGTAACGTGCGGTCCGCCCATCACGACTTTTATTCCCGCCTCGCGCAGAGCATCAGCAAATTGATAAGCCCGCGCCACCATCCGCGTCATCGCGCCGATACCGACCAGACCGACGTTTTCCCTTTGGCAATACTCGACTAATTCATCGCGGCTCATCGCTTTGGCGTTGCCGTCAATTAAAATAACTTCGTGTTCTTTGGGTGTTAGAGATTGCAAAAGAAACATCCAGAGATGCGGCATAAAATTGCGTGTAACGCCGTTGTCAGGGTTATAAAGCAAAATTTTCATAGTCTTTGTAAAAACGGGGGCAATTTATTGAAACTCCGGCTATTTCTTCGGGGAAGAATCGAATACGGGCGGATTTTTTCAAATGCTGGGGTTTATTATGTCATTTTTCTTACATTTAAGCTATTTGAAAATGGCATTTCGCACAATCGAAAAAAATAAATTATCCGGCAAAAGTTTTCGAGCCGTCAAAATTCCCTTTGTATTTACCGAATAGCGCAGTTTCTTTGAGCCGTCGGTTACCGCTTCATAAATTGTTTGGGCGACAATCGAACCGTCCGGCGCGTCTGCGCCTGCTTTCTGCATATTGGGGATTGCTTTGTCTAGCATATAATCATAAGCCGTCAAGCCTTCCTTGCGCGTTACATCCTGCGAACGGTCGTAAAAATCGGTTTTAATCGGTCCCGGTTCGATGATTTTGACGCGGATGTTGAATTGTTCGAGCTCATAATGCAAAGATTCGCTAAAACCTTCGACCGCCCATTTGGTCGCGTGATAAAGGCTGTAGAAGGGAAATGTTATTCTTCCGCCGACCGAGGCGACATTGACGATTATTCCTTTTTTCTGCTCGCGGAAATACGGAAGGATTTCGCGGCAGACGTTCATAACGCCGAAGACGTTTGTTTGAAATTGTTTCTCGATTTGTTCCTGAGTCGCCGCTTCAAAAGCGCCGATCAAGCCGTAGCCGGCGTTATTCACAACCGCATCAATTCTGCCGAATTTATCGAGTGTTTCGTTTATTGCCGATTTTATCGAATCTGAATCGGTTACATCCAAACGAAAACATTCGATGTCAGCGATTCTCTGTAAATCTTCTGCCTTTTCAAGCGAGCGCATTGTGGCGGCAACTTTCCAGTTTTTTGTCTGGAAAAGCTTGGCGGTTTCCTTGCCGATACCGCTTGAAGCGCCGGTTATAAGAATGACTTTGTTCATAGCAGATAATTTAACGCAAAGATGCGAAAAAACGAACTGAGAAGCCGTCCGGAAACAAAAAATAACGGGAAAATAAGGGCGAAAACTATCAATTATCCGAATTGACAAAATAGTTTAGGAGGAATTCAAGCCAAACTCTAAATTATAAACTATGCACTCTAAACTACTTTACAGAACATATCCGAATTAGTTTATAGTTTAGAATTTATAGTGTAGAGTTTCACGCTTTTTCCTCTCAATCTGTTTTGTCAATACAACTATTAATCATCTACTATTTTGCAGTAAATAAACGTTTTATACTGCGGAAAAATAATTGATAATGGACAGTGGATAATTGATAATTTCCCCGTTATTTTTCACCTTTAAGGAAATAAAAATTGAACAAAAAAAGGCAGACTCAATTGCCTGCCTTATTATTTCTACTTGAATCAATTTTTACCAGCGTTGGTCAACCGTAAAATTAAGAACGGTATTACCTCCGTCCAAGAATATAACCT
>DATHTS010000925.1:0-2003 GCA_035462935.1 Pyrinomonadaceae bacterium | reverse complement strand
AACCGGAAACAATTTGTTTTCCGTCCGGTGTAATGGCGACTCCACGAACCTCACCAGAATGACCTTTCAAAACAAGCGGCTTCTCTCTTTCTGGTTGTTTAACCTGATTCTTTTGTGGTTGCTTTGTAATTCTCTTTTTGGTTTGCGTAGATTTGGTTTTATTTCCCAACGATTCGGAGATTGTTTCTTCATTCACACGGCAAGCATTAAGCAGTTCTTGATATTTCTCATCGCTTTTGTCTCGCCAATCAATGTGTGCGAACTGTGCAATCATGTCGGGCGGTTTACATTTTTTAATCAAGAGCGGAATGAAACGACGTTTTTCATTGGTAGGATCTCGAAAAAGCAGCGAATGAAGTTCAATCTTTGCCCACTCCGACGCGAAAAAGGCTGGTGACATACACATCACCAACGTTTGTGATTTTTCAATGCCGTGTTGAATTTTAAGACTAATCGGGGTTCCGGGCTTGATAATCCATTCATCAAGCCACACGCGCAGACTGTCGCGCTTAAGACGTTCGGCGAGTTCGCGCACTATCGTTTTGTCTTTTGAACTGTGGCTGAGAAATACGTCGTATTTGAATTTTTCTTGGGACATATATTTGAATATTTTTCGAGCGATTTTCGCATAATCCCTACAAAGGAGAATAATCTTGTAAGCGTCAAAAATGGCGTTTAATCGGACAATGCGAGAATCTGTAGGAAGACTTTTCTTGCCGAGCTACTTTCTTTGTTTCAGATCAATAGGTCAGTGAACGAAAAAAATGTAACGGATTATTTAACTAATGTCAAACATTTTCCAAATAAAGCCCTTGTTTTCTGAAAACCCGAATTAATTTTACTCTTCCCAATCACCGACGCCTTCGCGTTCAAGATGATAGCCGACATTTTCCAGATGGCGATAAACCTCGCGCCCGTGCTGTTCGTCGCGGACTTCGAGAACCATTTCGATTCCGGTTTTTCCGAGAGGCGCGAGCCACATTGCGCGGCGGTGAAAGACTTCAATCACATTTCCGCCGGTTTCGGCGACGTGATTTAAGAGTTTCGCAAGCATTCCGGGACGGTCTGTAACGAGGAGCTTCAAAATTATATACCGACCTTGACGAACTAGAACCTGCTCCAAGACACGCGCCAGAAGATTTGCGTCAATGTTTCCGCCGCATAGCACCGTGCAAACCGTGTCGTCGGGATCTATTTTGACTTTTCCCGCTAGAACCGCCGCCAAACCTGCCGCACCCGCGCCTTCGACAACTAGGCGATTATATTGAACACAGGAAAAAATAGCGCGGGCAATTTCTTCCTCGGTTACCTCGACTATTTCATCAACATATTCTTTGATAATCGGCAAGGTTATCTCGCCCGGATATTTTATGGCGATGCCGTCGGCGATAGTTTCAAGAGCTTTGACTTCGACCGGTTTTCCCGCTTCCAGGGATTTTCTCATCGGGGCGCAGTTTGCTGCTTGAACGCCGATGACGCGAACGCCGGGCAATAGATTTTTGACTGCAATCGAAATCCCCGAAATTATGCCGCCGCCGCCGATTGGAACGACAACCACGCTCGTTTGCGGTAAGTCTTCGGCGATTTCCAAGCCGATTGTTCCCTGCCCGGCGATGATTCGCTCATCATCGAAAGCGTGAATGTGAGTGTAGCCGTGTTCATCCCGCAGTTTTTTCGAGTAAGCCATTGCTTCATCAAAAGTTTTTCCCTGCAAAATGACTTCCGCGCCGAAATTCTTAGTCGCATTTATCTTGGTTAAGGGTGCAAATTCGGGTAAAACGATGGTTGACTTTATATTATTAAATGTTGCGGCAAGCGCGACGCCCTGGGCGTGATTTCCGGCGGATGCGGCAACTACGCCGCGCCGCTTTTCATCCTCCGTTAAATGACTGATTTTGTTATACGCGCCGCGAATTTTAAATGAACCGCCGCGCTGCAAATTTTCGGCTTTCAAGAACAGATTTGCGCCGATTTCTTTGGAAATTCTATTTTCTGGAAGAATC
>DATHTS010000924.1:0-3669 GCA_035462935.1 Pyrinomonadaceae bacterium | reverse complement strand
GGAAGCGAAACGGCTTGGAAATACGAGTTTGCCGACGGCGGGCGAGGCGAGATCGGAATTATCGCGCCGGTTACGGAAATGTTTTGCGGCGCGTGTTCACGGATTCGCTTGACGGCGGACGGGCAGATTCGCACCTGCCTGTTTTCGACAACCGAACACAATTTGCGCGATGTTGTGCGAAGCGGCGCAAGCCGAAACGAAATCATCGAATTTATCAAACAAGCCGTTTTACAAAAAGAAGCGCGGCATCGTATAAACGAGACGAACTTTGTGCAGCCCGAAAGGACGATGAGTTTTATTGGCGGTTAATTTTTGATTTTTGTTATGATGAAAATGTTATGCCGGCAGTAATCGAGCGAGAAAAAATAGCGGCTGAACCACAAACAATTGATACGGCGAGTCTGCATCGTTTGCGGGTTGAAGACTACGACAAGATGATTGAACACGGCATTTTTGATGAAGATGACCGCATCGAATTATGGAACGGAGTTTTGGTAAAAATGAGTCCTAAAGGCGTAAAACATAGAAACGCGACATATCTGGCAAGCACTCTTCTTCAAGAAAAATTCGGAAGGAGCGTCATCGTTCAAAGTCAAGACCCTATACGACTTAGCGATTTTTCCGAACCCGAACCGGATATAGTTTTAGCGGAAGCGCCGCTGGCGAGATATGCTGTGCGGCATCCCGCGCCGGAAGATATTTTGCTGGTTCTGGAAATTGCCGACACGACTATCCTACAAGACCGCAAAAAAGCGCAGTATTACGCGGAAAACGGGATCAGTCAATACCTGATTTTAAATTTACAGACTAACGAAATTGAAGAATATATCGAGCCGGGTGCCGAAGGCTATCGCCGAAAACAAACCTATACGGCTGACGAAAGTTTCCGTTTAGCCGCTTTTCCCGAAATTGAAATCAAGGTCAGCGAGCTTTTGCCGCCGGAGCAAAGCGAGTAAAATAAAGCTATTTATGGAAAACAATAATTTAGAAACGGCAACTCTCGGCGGCGGCTGCTTTTGGTGCACGGAAGCGATTTTTGATAATTTACAAGGCGTGGAAGACGTAGTTTCGGGATATTCCGGCGGACATACGGAAAATCCGACCTATCAGGAAGTTTGCTCCGAGACAACCGGACATGCCGAAGTTGTTCAAATAAAATTTAATCCGAACGAAATTTCGTTTAAGGAAATTTTGCAGGTGTTTTTCGGCACACATGACCCGACGACGTTAAACCGGCAAGGAAATGACATCGGAACATCTTATCGTTCGGCGATTTTTTACCACAACGACGAGCAGAAACGAATTGCCGAGGAAACTATCGGGGAAATTGAAAAGGAAAGCGTTTTTGACGACCCGATTGTAACGGAAGTTACGGAATTTACAAACTTTTATCCGGCGGAAGATTATCATCAGGAGTATTTTGCCAAGAATCCGAATCAGCCTTATTGTTCGGCGGTTGTTGCTCCGAAGGTGTCAAAATTCAGGCAAAAATTTGTAAATAGGCTGAAAAGATAGTTTTATACGGAAAACTTGTTGAATTATACGCGCTAAAGCGTGTATGATGAAAGAGTGTTTTGCCAGGCGGCAGGATGCTCTTTTCTTTTTCCTTCTTTTCAAATCTTCACAAAATTCCCTTCTAAAGCTATGAGCTTTTTCCTTGTTAGAAAAAACGAAGCCCAAAAACTCTTGAACGATGCTGATTTTCAAAGCAAATGGAGAAGTTTGTTTGAAAGGTGCCCGTGGGCGACGGTCTTTCAGGACGTGGAATATCTGAAAATCTGGAACGAGCATTTTCGGCAAACTCACGAATTTATTTTAATTTACGAAACGGACGAAACAGGAAATCTAACGGGACTTTTTCCGCTTTCTTTGAATTTGGAAACCGGAAAATTAAGCGCCGCGGGAGAGCATCATGCCGAATATCAAACGTGGCTGGCGACTGAAGAAAACGGCGATGCGTTTATCGAAAAAGCTCTGGAAATACTCAAAAATGAGTTTCCCGAAAAGCGTCTGCAATTAATCTTTCTCGCGCCGCGCACGCCGCTCGAATGGCTCAAAGGCAGATGGTCACAGCAGTCGGAATTGCGCGAGATGCCGCGCCCGATGGTTAATCTGAACGGCGGAAATACTTCGGCGGAGTCGCTCAGAAAAAAAGGCAATAAGACGCGCATAAGGCAAATGAAGCGTCTCGGTGAATTAAGTTTTGTCGAACTCAAATCCGCCGAAGAGTTTGAAAAAATATTTGATGAAATTGAAAGCTTTTCACGCCTCCGACTGAGCGCGCTGCATAATGTTTCGCTTCCCGAATGCGAAGAGCGAAAAGCGTTTCACGTGGATTTAATGCGGAAAACCGACGTTGTATATCCGACGCTATTAAGAGTCGGAGGGCAAATCGCTTCAGCGCAGGTTTGTTTCCGAAACCGCGATGAAATGCTGCTTTCGATGACTTCGATGTCGCCGTTTTTCGCCAAACAGTCGCCGAGTAAAATTCATCTTTTGATGCTCGGTGAAAAATTGACGGAAACAAAGTTTGAAAATCTCGATTTATCGCCGGGGCTGGATTATAAAGAGCGTTTTGCCACGCACGTTGAAAAAACTTACGTCCTGACGATTTTTTTCGATAAAGCCGATTTTTTGAGCTACAAATCGAAAAGAAAAGTTGCTAAAACGACCCGTGAAACCCTCGAAAATCTGCAAATCACGAAAACCCGCGCTTTTCGTTTTGCCGATAAACTCCGCCATAAATTAAAGCGCGTCAGCTACGCGAAACTTCCGCAGACGGTTTTAAAAAACGTCCGGCGAAAAATTTACGAATTCAAGGAGTGCCGTTTTTATTATTTTGAAGTCGAAAAAATCGCCGAACTGCCCGCAGAAAATTTTCTGCGCCGCAATTCAATTGAAGATTTGCTGAAATACGAGCCGGTCGAAGGCTGGCAGTTTACAAAAAGCGAGTTTCATCGAGAGGTTTTAAAGCGCCTGGAAGAAGGCGCGATTCCCTACACTTTTGCGGAAAACGGAAAACTACTGCACTACGGCTGGCTGCTCGAACATCAGGAAGTTTCGCAGGTTTATGAAATCGGCGCGGAATTTCGTTTTCCGCCCGACACGGCTGTTTTATTCGATTTTTACACGCATCCCGAAGCCCGCGGGCGCGGTCTGTATAAAAAATCTCTCTGCCAACTTCTGCACGCTGCCGCCGAAGTTTCCGGCGTTCGTCAAATCTTTATCGGCGTGATGGCGGATAATAAATCTTCCCGGAACGTTATTGAAAAACTGGGTTTTAGATACCATTCCAGCCTCTTTAAAGAAACAATTTTCGGGAATATTAGAAAATAAAATTTCAGGTTTTATTTACAAAAAAAGGAGCGTGTTTTTTCCACGCTCCTTTTCTCTTTTTCCTTTCAGCTTTTACACTGATTCCTTTTTAATACACTGATCCCGGAACCGGTATATCCGTCGCATTACCGAAATTAATCGAATGCGCCGCCGAGTTGTCTCCAGATTGTCCCGATCTCAGCATATGCCATACTCCGCTGCGGAATAACGTCAGGTCGGTCTTTCCGTCACCATCGTAATCCGCCGGAACAGGTCGGTCATTCGCCTCGCCGAATTGCACTTGCGCAAATCCGTCGCGGCTTCTGAGCATATACCACGTTCCGTTGTTGCGAT
>DATHTS010000923.1:0-4916 GCA_035462935.1 Pyrinomonadaceae bacterium | reverse complement strand
ATACAATTTGAAAGACATCAAAGACGGCAAAATTCCCGACCCGCAATTACAGGCTGGAGACACGGTCGAGGTAGGAAATTAGAGGCAAATATAGAGTCTCGATTTACATCAAAGTTTGCGAAAACTAAGATTGTAAATGTTGAACAATTTTAGTAATATAAGACAGCCTTGCAAGGGAGCAAGTCGGGCAATCGCTTTTGTCCAAAAACAAAAGAGGAAAGTCCGAACACCAGAGGGCAGCGAGCCGGATAACGTCCGGGCGTTTGTTTTCCAGACAAACGACGACAAGTGCAACAGAGAATAGACCAGCCCGACACGCTTTCAGCGTGTAATTTGAAATTTCAAATTTGAGATTTCAAATTTTTCGGGTGATGGGTGAAACGGTGCGGTAAGAGCGCACCAGCGCGTTTGGCAACAGGCGCGGCTAGGCAAACTCCTCGTGGTGCAAGACCAAATAGGAAAACGCATTTTGAGCTGCCCGCTCAAGTGCTTGGAGCAATCCAAACGGCGTTTTCGGGTAGGTCGCTCGAGCTGTTCGGCGACGAACAGCCTAGATGAATGATTGCCATCCTTAAACTCTAAGGATACAAAATTCGGCTTACAGACTTGCTCCCGAGTGCTTGGCTGTCTTTTAATTATTTTATTAAAAAACTAACAGGAGAAGAAAATTTTATATGGTTAATAGGAAAGGTGTGTTTATCGGGGCGTATGTTCCTCAGGAATTAAAGGAAAGTTTAAAGAGACGCGCGGCGGGGGAACATCGCACGCTTTCACAGGAAATAACGCGGATTTTAGTGGAAGCGGTGCACGGAAAAGGCTTGCCGGCGGGAAGCGTTGATCGTCGCAATCAGAGTTCGACGCCGCGTCGTCGCTCGACCGACCCGCTTCCGCGTCGTCGCGCCGATGATTTACCGTTTGTTTCCAACGAAGATAATAAGTAGAATTTCCATCAATTTGATTTTGAGCCTTAGCATTTATCGAATGCTAAGGCTCGTCGCATTTTTAAAGGGTTTTTGTTAGAATTTTAACCGGATGAATAAAAGATTTTTGTGGATTTCTGTTTTAGCTGTCGTTGTAAGTTTTATCGGCGGCTTTTTGCTTGCTAACGCTCTAAATCGAAATGAATTACACCTTCTTCGCGCGGAAAACGAAAGGCTCAAGAAGACTTCTCAAGACAGTCCCAACAACACTTTAGCCGATGAAGAAATCCGCGCAAAAATTGCCGAAGCCGATCAGAATCCTGAAAGCTTCGAGTTTCAAAAAAATTTAGGCATTGCGCTTTATCGTTATGCGAGGATAAAACAGGATGTTCCGCTTCTCACAGATGTTGAACGGCTTCTCAGCCGCGCAAATAAATTGAACGAGAAGGATTTCGATGTTTTGGAAACGCTCGGACATACTTATTTTGACATCGGTTATGCCAAAAAAGACAATGAAAATTTTCAGAAATCGCGTGAAATTTATGAAAAGGCTTTGGCGGAAAAACCCGGCAATATTGATATAAAAACGGATTACGGTTTGACGTATCTTTTTGAAAATCCTCCGCAAAATGAAAAGGCTGTCGAACAGCTAAACAAAGTTTTGGAGGAAAATCCGCGGCACGAACGCGCCTTGCAGTTTATCGCGCAGGCTCACGTCCGGCAAAAAAATTACAAGGAAGCCGAAAATTATCTGGCGAAGTTAAAGGAAGTAAATCCGAAAAACGAGTTTATCGCCGAACTCGAATCTCAAATTAAATAAAATCAATGAAGTGGCTTGTTTTATTAGTTTTGCTGTTTGTCCTCGGATTAGTGATTTTTTATCGCTATCGCCGCCAGATTCAAACCGCGATGCAGATTTGGCGGATGTTCAGGCAGTTTCGAGAAAAGACAAAACCGCCGGAAAATCAAATAAAGAAACAAAAAAGCGAGAAGGAGATGGCGCTTGTGCGCTGCGCCCGCTGCGGGAAATGGATTTCGCCGGGCAATGCTTTGAATTTGCGTTCGAAAACATTTTATTGTTCCAACGTTTGTATGGAAAAGGCTGTAGAAATTAGTAGTTAATGAGCCAAGAAAGACCATCGCTCGAATCAATCCAGTCAGATTTTGATCGGATCGCATTGCTCACCGATGAAACGTGGAACCATAACTCGCATTATCACAAGTTTTTGATTGAGCAGCTTCCGAAACAATGCCGACAAATTCTTGAAATTGGCTGCGGCACGGGGAAATTCTCCCGGCTGCTTGCCGAACATGCCGAAAAGGTTCTCGCCATTGATTTATCTCCGCAGATGATTCGGCTCGCTCAAGAGCGCTCAAAATTTTACCCGAACATTGATTTCGTCGCGGATGATGTGATGACTTATCAATTGCCGGATAATCAGTTTGACTGCATTGCGACTTTAACGACACTCCACCATTTACCGACCGAACTCATCCTTAGAAAAATTAGAAATGCTTTGAAGCCCGACGGTGTATTCGTCTGCCTTGACCTCTATCAACGCTCTAACTTGACCGATTTGCTTTATGATAGCGCGGCTTTTCCTGCAAATTTCTTTCTCACACTGATAAAAACCGGAAAGCCGAGACCATCACGGGAATTGCGTAAAGCATACGCTGAACATGGAAAAACCGATACATATCTCACGCTGCCGCAGGTTGAGGAAATTTG
The DNA here is from genome assembly GCA_035462935.1 of Pyrinomonadaceae bacterium. Lineage (GTDB taxonomy): Bacteria > Acidobacteriota > Blastocatellia > Pyrinomonadales > Pyrinomonadaceae > DATHTS01. The sequence goes on along the minus strand of DATHTS010000923.1, from coordinate 2,267 downwards.
TGGGGAAATTCTGCCGGGCGCGATAGTGAGCAGACACTTGTTCTGGCGATATTCTATCGTTTGGAAAAAGATAGGAGCAGAGGAAAAATAAAATTTCCTTTATTTCTTCCTGATATTGAATATTTTAAAAGATTAGTCTCGCGCCGCGTTTGATTCAGCGGTAAATGCGGGCGGTTGAAAACTCGCTTTTGAAGCGGGAACTCCGGCTGCCATTTGGGTTGAAACAATCATTTTTCTTCCTTCTTTGGATAAAGCGGGAAGCCGCAAGCCGAATAAAATCGAGCCGAGAATGCAGACTGCGCCGCCGAGCGCTACCGTGTTCGGCGCGCCGAGTATTCCGGCAAGCGATCCCGCCATCAGCGCTCCAAGCGGAGCCATTCCCATAAACATCATCGAATAGACGCTCATCACGCGCCCGCGCAATTCGTCAGGTACCATTGATTGAATCAGCGTGTTTGAAGAGGACATCTGCGTCATCATCGAAAAACCGACGGGAATTAAAAGCAGAAGCGAAAGCCAAAAGTTTTCGGAAAAGGAAAATAAAATCAGGCTAAAACCAAGCCCTGACGAGGCGAAAGCGACCCAGCGTCCGAGACCGAAAACCTCTTTCCGCGAAGCTAAAAGCAGCGCGGCTGAAACCGCGCCGAAACCGCTCGCGCCCATCAAATAGCCGAGCGTGCTGGAACCGCCGCCCAAAATTTTACCGGCGAAAATCGGCATCAAAACGGCATATGGCATTCCCATCAGACTGACCAAGCCGAGCAGTAAAAGCAAGGAGCGAATCGGCGAGTTTTTTACAACAAAACTAAATCCTTCGACAATATTTGAAAAGGTCGAACCGGTTTTCGGGCGGATTTCGATTTTTATTTTCATCAATAAAAGGCTGGTTAATACAGCAAAGTAGCTCGTTGCATTGATAAAAAAGCACAACGCTTCGCCAACCCATCCGATAAGCACGCCGGCGATTGCCGGTCCGACAATCCGCGCGCCGTTAAACAAGGTGGAATTTAAAGCAATCGCGTTAATTAAATCTTCTTTCCCGACCATATCTACGGCGAAAGCCTGCCGCGTGGGAATATCGAATGCGTTGGCGATCCCGAAACATACGGCAATCACGAACAAATGCCAAACTTGTATTGTTTCGGTCAAAGTCAGAAAAGCCAGAATAAAGGCGAAAATCATCGCCCACGTTTGTGTGAACAGCAAAATGCGCTGGCGATTATAACGGTCGGCAATCGCGCCGCCAATCGGTGCGAGAAGGAAAACAGGGATTTGTGAAGCAAAAGCGATCAGACCGAGAAGAACAACCGAGCCGGTCAAACGATAGACCAACCAGCTTTGCGCGATTGTCTGCATCCACGTCCCGATTAGCGAAATGGATTGCCCGGCGTAAAAGAGTCTGAAATTCCTGTGTTTTAAGGCGCGAAATGTATTTGAAAGCTTTGAAGCGAAATTTTTCGGTGAAGATTTATTTTCGATACCGCCAAACCCCTTGTCCATAAATTCTAAATTAACAACTTTTTATGAAAATAAAAATGCCTTCCGAACGAAAATCGGAAAGCATTTTATGAAAAAAATTTTCTTTAATTTACTGCTTTTTCATTTCTTTTTTCTTCAGCAATAAATCGCAAACCTGATACGCCCCGGTCGGGTCAATCGCCGTTCTGCCAAGTTCGACGTGCTGGATTTTCCCTTCCTTATCAACCACGAATGTCGCCCGCGACGCATAACCGGATTCTTCGTTGTAAATTCCGTAATCTTTAACCGCCTTTCGTTTCCAATCGCTCAGAAGCGGGAATTTTACGGCGATGTCTTCGGCAAAACGCTTGTTGGCGGCAAAACTGTCCATACTGATTCCAAGAATTTGCGTGTCAGCGGCTTCGAATTTGGCAATATCAGCCTGATATGCCTGAAGTTCCTTCGTTCAGCCGCCGGTAAAAGCCAGCACGTAAAATGCCAGCACGACCGTTTTCTTGCCCTTAAAATCGCTCAGCTTAACGGTTTTGCCTTCCGTATCGTTTAGCACAAAATCAGGCGCGGCATCGCCGATTTTCAAATGCGTGGAAGGCGGTTTCGGCGCTGCCTGGGCAAAAATCGAAATTGCGAAAGCCGCCGTTAAAATTAAACAAAAAAGAATTTTTTTCATTTCAAACCTCGATTAATAATCAAATATTTTTCCGCATAAAAAGCTATGCGGAATGATTATAATAAATAACCATTCCGCAAGCGAATTAAAAATTGATTTATAAATTAGCTGTTGTTCGACT
>DATHTS010000922.1:0-10378 GCA_035462935.1 Pyrinomonadaceae bacterium | reverse complement strand
GACGAGCCGCTTTATTTCGAGCAAATTAGCGATGAACTTTCCGTAGAAGTCGCAATGCAGTATAACGACAGCTACGACGAGAAGGTTTTCAGCTTCGCCAACAACATCAACACGGTTGACGGCGGAACGCATCTTTCGGGTTTTCGCGGCGCGATTACGCGGACGATCAACAACTACGCGCAAAGTTCGGGTTTGACGAAAAACTTCAAAACCTCGCTTTCCGGCGACGATGTGCGCGAAGGCTTGGTCGCCGTTATTTCCGTTAAATTGCCGCAGCCGCAGTTTGAAGGTCAAACGAAAGGAAAACTGAATTCGGATGTGAAAGGCGCGGTCGAATCGTTTTTGAACGAAAAACTCGGCGAATTTTTCGAGCAGAATCCGGTTGTGGCGAAAAAGATTGTCGGAAAAGCGGTTGACGCGGCGCGCGCCCGCGAAGCGGCGCGAAAAGCGCGTGAAATCGTCCGCAAGAGTGCTCTGGGAACCTCTACCTTGCCCGGAAAACTCGCCGATTGTCAGGAAAAAGACCCGGCGCTTTCGGAGCTTTACCTCGTCGAAGGCGACAGTGCCGGGGGCTCGGCAAAGCAGGGACGCGACCGTTCAAACCAGGCTGTTTTGCCTTTGAAAGGTAAGATTCTGAACGTTGAAAAAGCGCGTTTTGACAAAATGCTCGGACACGGCGAAATCAAGGCTTTGATTACCGCTTTGGGAACGGGAATCGGTAAAGAAGATTTTGATTTGGCGAAGCTTCGTTATCATAAATTGGTTATTATGAGCGTCGCTAGAGATGAACCGACGCTTGTGATGAACGAGCGAAATGGTATTGAGTTTGTCCGGGTTGGCGATTTTATTGACGACTGCGCGGAGGGACGGCGCAAGGCGGAAGATTACCGCGTGACGGCGTTTGACTTGGAAACCAACGATTTAGAGTTTCGACCAATCAAGGCGGCGATCCGGCACAAGACTGACGAGCCGATTTATAAAATCTCGACGCGCTACAACCGCTCGGTTAAGGTTACGCGGGGACACAGCGTTTTTGTTTGGGAAGACGGGAAGATCAAATTAAAAGAGGCGGATAAAATCAAGGTCGGCGAATATGTGGTGGCGAGCCGCCGCTTGCCGAAACCCGCATTCAATTTGCATGAGGTTGATCTGCTCGAAACTTTTTACCGCGCCGGAGAAATTGAAAATCTTTACTTGCAGGGCAAAGCCGTCGGAGAGATGGCGAAAAAGAGAGTTTTAGCCAAAGTGCGGCGACCGGAATTGTGGTCTGAATCACGGGTGGAAATTTCGGCAGAAAACTGGCAGCGGCTCGTTCGGCGGCGTCAGGCAAACGGCGTTTCGCAAAAGCGCGCGGCGGAATTTATCGGCGCCAAACAGCCGATCACCGTCAGCCATTGGGAACGCGGCGTGAATCGCCCGATCCAAAGCCATTTTGAAAGCTATCTGGAAGCCATCGGCTGGAACGAGCAGATTGAAATTCAATTTGCCCCGTCGAAAATCGAAGCGGCTGCGGGCTTTTTGACCGAAACGAAAAACGCCCGCTGGCGCGAAACGAGCGATTACAAGCTTTTCGCGGATTTTACGGCGGAAGAAATCGCCGCGCTCGGCGATGACGTGAAAATTGTGCCGCGCGCTCACGCCGACAAAGCGTTTTCGCGCTATCTGCCGGTGACGATGGAATTAGCCTGGTTTCTCGGCTGGTTTGTCGCCGAAGGAACGTTGAGCCGCCATCAGGTCAGTTTGAATTTAGGCGAAAAGGACGCGCCTTTCGTCGCCGAACTGATTTCGGCAGTTGAGAAAACCTTTGGCGAGACGCCGCGCATTTATCATGATTTGGAAAGCAAGGGCGTCAAATTGTATTTCCACAGCGTCCTGGCGGCGCGGCTTCTGAGGGCTTGGAAGGCGGCGGGCAAAGCGCACGAAAAACGTCTGCCCGACGCGGTTTTCAGTATGCCGGAACAGTTGCAGACGGCTTTTCTCGAAGGCTACTTTTTAGGCGACGGGACGATGAGCCGGAATCGTGTTTCCTTCACGACCAATTCCAAGGATTTGAAAGACGGATTGCTTTACCTGCTCGGACAATTCGGCGTCGTTGTCGGCGTCTGCGAGATGGAGCCGCAGGGAAACGACCTGATCCAAACGCGGCACCGTTATTTTAACGTCAGCTTCGGCGGGAAAAAACAGCTCGAAGAGATGCGCGCGGTCTGGTCGCGTCACTCCAACGCGACGAAAATGGAAGCTTACCTGTTGCAGCCGCAGCGTCAGAAACAGGAATTTATTTCTTTGGACGGCGATCTGATGGCGCTCAAAGTTACGTCGAACAAAATCGAGGGAAACACGAGCGAATATGTTTATGATTTCTCGGTGCAGGACGACGAAAACTTCATTTGCGGCGTCGGCGGCTTAGCTTGTCACAACACCGACGCTGACGTAGATGGTTCGCATATCAGGACGCTGCTTTTGACCTTCTTCTACCGCCAGATGCCGGAACTTGTCGAAAATGGTCATATTTATATCGCGCAGCCGCCGCTTTATAAGGTCAAAAAAGGCAAAAAGGAAGAATATATCAAGGATGAAACTGGAATGTTTCGCTACCTGATGCGGCTGGCGACCAACGAAATTGATTTGAAATCGCTTGCCAATGATAAATCTTACGAGGGAAAAGAGCTTTCAAAACTGCTCGAACAGGTTACCGAATACAATCGTTATTCACTGCGCTTTTTGCGCCGTTTGAATAATGATGAAAAGCTGCTCGAAGCCATTCTCGAAGCCTTTGCGGGCAAAGACGGTATTTTGGCTAGACGAAACGTTAAATTACGAAAGATTTTCGAGCAGGAAGAATTGATGGCGGAAGTTGAAGGAAGTATTGCCGAAGCCGGTTTCAGAACGGAATTAATGACCGACGAGGAACACGGGCTGGCGGAAATTGAGGTAACTCTGTCGAACGGTCAAAAGATTCTTTTCGATTGGGATTTGGCGAGCTACGTCGAGTTTCAAAAATCAATCGAATTAAAGCGGGCTTTGGAGGAAAGCTTCCCCGCGCCGTTTGTGTTAGGCGAAAACGGAACGAGCGAAGAAATTGCCACCCGGGAAGAACTGCTCGAAAAAGTTATGGCGGCGGCGAAAAAGGATTTGAACATCCAGCGTTACAAAGGTCTGGGCGAGATGAACCCTGAGCAGCTTTGGGAAACGACGATGAATCCCGACAAACGGACGCTCTTGCAGGTTCGGGTTGAAGACGCGATTGAAACCGATCAAATCTTTACCGTTTTGATGGGCGATCAGGTCGAACCGCGTCGTAAGTTTATCGAAGATAATGCGCTGGATGTGAAGAATCTGGACGTTTAATTATTTGTTCGGCGCATATTTTTCGTAATAAGTTCGATAGCCAAGCAGTCGGGCGGTCGGACCGATTACGAAGAATAGCGCCTTCTGTAAAGGAACTGGCGGGCTTGCCAGCCAACTATCATATTTTGGGCTAAACCTTGACATCTGGAGCAAAGCCTTTGGGGGGTGATTGTTTGACTCCGACTCATCGAAGAAACCGTATGCCTGAGTGAGAAACACGATGAACTGCTCCGGTATTCCATGCTCAGGCGTTAACGGACCTTTGATGACCACACGGGAATTAGTCTCGTTAAAAGGTTTATGAGGAGTGCCGGGAGAGACTAAGAGTGTGTCACCAGCGCGCAAAGTTTTCTTTTCTCCATTGACCATTAAACTCAATGTTCCTTCGGATACAATGAATTTCTCCGGAAACGTCGTATGAATATGCTCCGGCGGTCCCGGTGCATATGGCTCGAGGACAAGTTCAAGCCAGGCAAGCCCGTTTTCGCGTTTCAAAAAAGTCTGATGAAAACCTTCGGATTTGCTAACAAATACTTGACCTTCTTGAGGATAATATTCCGGACCGGGTTCCGTTTCCGGGAAGATAACCTTGTCGAGCAAAGCGCCAATAAAAATATACGCCAAAATAAAACCTAGAAATCCTAAACCGAACCTTTTCATCTTTCTTCCTCACCCAGATAAGTTTTTAAGGCTGTATAACGACAGAATTCTTTTAGAGTAAATCAGGCTTTTTTATACTCTTGAGACTGGAATTTGTCAATAAAAGCTCGGCAAGATAAATTTGCTTTATAGAAGAGACATTTAATAAATAGTTCCCGTTAAGAGGAAAAGCCGCAAGTTTTTAGGCTTGCGGCTTATTTTTATTTTCTTCTCCTTTTTTACTCAGCAGCGAAAATCGAACATCACCTTTTCTCGATTGATTCAATCGCGTTGATTATTCGCAAAGCATTACGGTTGACGTGCAGACCAAGCGCGATTAAACCGAAGCCGAGAATTGTGTAGATGGTGATGCTTGAAATCAGCAGCAACAAATGCAGGCGGTCGGAAAAATTCGCCAAGAGCAGGAAAGCTCCCAGAAAAAACGCCTCAATCACGGCTGCGCCGATGAACATCAGCTTGTAATTTCGTTCGGTTTGCTCAATGCGTTTGAGCGTCGTTTCACGAATGTTGTCTAAATTATTGTTCATAAAAGCCTCCTTTTTTATTTGAAAAATATCTTGTAAATCAGAATCGGGATCAGCACTAAAGCCTCGAAAACAGCCAGCACGATGATTATTTTTTTCGTCTCAAAAGTTTTCATATTTCTTAATGTTTTTCCGCAGGCTTTCCAATCCGTAAGCAAGCCGCGATTTCGCAGTTCCGGGCGCGATGTCCAAAATTTCCGCCGTTTCCGCAAGCGACATTTCTTCCAGATAATGCAGAACGATTACGGCACGCGCGGCGGGCGAAATTTCAGCGAGCATTTCGGGAATTTTGGCGATTAATTCCGGTTCGTAAACCGTTTCTTTTTCATCGCTTGAAATTTTCTCTAAAATTTCCTCGTCGCGAATTTGCTGCGACCAGCGCCGCTCCATTTTCAAACGCCGGAAAGTTTCCCGCGAAGCGATGCGGTATGCCCAAGCCCGAAAAAGCTTCGGATTTTCCAGCCACCGCAGTTTGCGGTAAATGATGATAAAAACTTCCTGCAAAACGTCTTCCGCCAGAGCGTGGTCGCCCGTCAAGCGGTAGATGTAACGAAAAAGCGTTTGCTGAACCGACTTCAGCAGTTCGTCAAAGGCTCTCGCGTCGCCCGTCTGCGAGCGCAAAACTAAAAATATCTCCTGCTTCGGATCAGTCATTTTCCGCGCCATCCAATCATAAAGAGGCTGTTAACAAAAGAAGTGTTCGGATAATTTTTCGAAACAGCTAAACCCTTGCGAAATATTTCCCAAAGTGCAATGATTTTGGTATCCGGTGCGGTAATAATCGCATCAAATAAGCCAAAAGGAAAAGAAAAAATGCCGGCAGTTTTAGAAAAAAATTTAACCTTTGAAAATTATCTCACAATGCCCGACGAAGAAATTCACGAGCGCATCGAAGCAGCTCGACAAGAATTGGGCGAGAGAGTCGTTACTCTCGGACACCATTACCAGCGCGAAGATGTTATCAGGCACGCCGATTTGACAGGTGATTCTTATCAGCTTTCCGTAATGGCTTCGCAGACGGATGCGGAATTTATCGTTTTCTGCGGCGTGCATTTTATGGCGGAATCGGCTGATATTCTGGGCAATCAGAACCAGCGCGTGATTCTGCCGGATATGGGCGCGGGCTGTTCGATGGCGGATATGGCGACGATTGAACAGGTCGAAGACGCCTGGGAACAGCTTAAAGAAATCGGTGTAGTTAGCGACAAAAGTCGCGTCGCGCCCATGACTTATATGAATTCAAGCGCGGCGATAAAGGCATTCTGCGGGCGAAACGAAGGCGTTGTATGCACTTCGTCGAATGCGATTCCATTGTTTGACGTTTATCTAAAAAACTTCGACAAAATGTTTTTCTTTCCCGACCAGCATCTCGGACGCAACACGGGCGCGAAATTCGGCATTCCGCTCGATAAAATGGCGCTCTGGAATCCGCACGAAGAATTGGGCGGAAATACGGAAGAAGAGCTTCACGAGGCGAAATTGATTTTGTGGAAAGGTCATTGCTCGGTTCACGGGCGGTTTAAGCCCTGGCACGTTGAACAGATTCGCAAGCAAATTCCGGGCGTGAATGTTCTCGTGCATCCCGAATGTATAATCGAAGTCGTCGAAAAATCCGATTTGAACGGCTCGACCTCATTCATCATCAAAACTGTCGAAAACGCGCCGACCGGTTCAAAATGGGCAATCGGCACGGAAGTCAATCTCGTAAATCGTTTGCAAAAGCGTTTTCCCGACAAAGAAATTCACCTGCTCGCGCCCGACCTTTGTATGTGCGCGACGATGTATCGCATCGCGCCGCAAAATCTGGCGTGGGCGATGGAAAATTTGACGGCGGGAAATGTCGTGAATGAGATTGTCGTTGACGAAGAGACGAAAAAATGGGCGGTTGTGGCGCTGGAAAGAATGATTTCGCTGACGGAGAAAAAGTAGAATTTGAAATTTCGCCGGTTTTCGATAATTCGGCATTTGTCGAACACGCTTCTGGTAAACTAAAGACCTAGTTTGGTTTAGCAATTCCGTATAACTAGTTATACGGTATTTAATTCGGTATAATACAAAGTTATGTGCTTCTAATCAGACTCCAAACGAGACTTTTTTATAAAAGTAATAAATTTTAAGGAGAAAAAAATGGCTGACAAATTTCGAGCAAAACTGGGTTCAGTAGCAGGGATTCCCGTTGCAGTAGTTGATATAACTATTACAAGAACCTTGATTATGCCAATAGAGTGGGTTCAAAAAATTGGTGGTGCACACTTTAAAGCTGCAGGGTTAGATGAATTAAATTCCGTCATATCAGAGGGAGATAACGTTCCTGAAGATGCTCGTCCTTATTTTTACCACCCTTGGACTGAAGCTTATGAGAAGACGATAAATCTACTACCATTTTCGCAAATTGTGGAAATGTTGAATCCTAAAGATTATCTTCGTTTAGAAGGAGATGCAACTCAAGGTTTTAAAGGTAAACTAAATTTCATGGGAGTAGAATTCACAATTGACATGAGTAAAAACAAATTACCTTTGCTTAATGAAAGGCTTGAGAACGAAAGACGAATAGCACGAGAGGCTTATCAAGCAGGTAGATTAACAGAACAACAATGGAATAACATAAATCATATTTGCAACATGTTTGGACAAACGTCTGAAGCTTGTGGGGCAATGTATAGAGCACACACCGAAATGCTTCGAGAACAAGATGCAGTAAGGCGACAGCAACAAATGCAGCAACAAATGCGGAGGGAGAATCTAGAAAGAGATCGTATCCATGACTTAGGCAGAGAGTCTGGGGCTGGTAATAGGTTTGGAGGTAATTTAGGACGTGAATTGATTACAGACTGATAGAAAGGAGTTAAATCTTCGATTAGAAGACATACGTCTTTAAAGTAGAAACGCACATAACAAATCAATGGACGTGAGGGCGAAACAGCTACTCTCTTTTTACGTTGTCCGTCAAACTTTGGCGGGCTTGCTGGCGGTTTCGCCCCACGTCATCTCAAGCGTTAGGCTACTTTTGTATAGCTACTGGACTCTGCAAACTCAAAAGTTGGAGGTACTCGAAATCTAGTATGACTGAATTCCATGTCTTTCTAAGCTATACCTCTCGTGAAGAAGAGGTTAAAAGAATCAAACCTCTTATTGAAGTATATTGTCGAGATCTGTGGGAATGGGCTCAGTCGAAGGGCGTAGAAATATTCTACGACGATTTTACGATGGAGAAGAGACTTTATTCGGCGTCAGAATTAGAGAAAATACTTGGGGATGCCGTACACAAAAGCCATTTAATGACAGCTTTTCTTTCGCCAGAATACGCTGGATCGGAATGGTGTCGTTTTGAATATCTTGAAACGCGTAAGTCTAGGAAGCCGGTCGTACACGCTATACTCTGGAAAATGTTTAGGCTTGATATATTGCCTTACTCTCCAGAAGCGCAATATCTTATGCCTGAAGAAGAAACTGATGTAATGTATCTTCAGGTGAATCCTACTCCAACAAAATTGAAGCAAGCTGCAAGGGAGTGTGTAGAAGATAGTATTCGACTGATTCGCCGTTATTATTGGATTTAGCAATCAACCGCGTAGCCTAACAACGGCATGCACTTGACCGCCGTACCGGTTCTCATCTACATCAGAGGCTCGGGGCGACGGGTGATGGCGGACATTAGGCTTCATGTCCGCAACCTTACTTAAGAGGAGTAACATGAAGACAGTGAATGAGGAACAAAATACCCTTTCTCTAAAGGAGCTTATTCGGCGAGTCCAACAAGAGCTGGTTGATTCTCAAAAAGAGAGAGAAGAAAAGGGTGATGACGCTCTTTTTGAAGTGGAAAAGCTAACCCTCGAAGTAAATTTTGTGGTTACTAGATCAAATGATGCCAAGGGTAGTTTAGATTTTAAGGTTTTAACAGTGGGAGGCATCAGCTTGGGAGGTGGCAAAAATTATCAGCAGCAGCAAGTTCATAAGATCATACTATCTCTCAAAGCCATACCTGATAAGCCAAAGAAAAGAATCATAGGGGGAGGTGGAGCGGCGAATTTACCCGGACGTAGAGGATTTCATCCGGCGCGATAAGCTTGAGTGGTTAGTATGAAGCCTAACAAGTCGCTCAACCCGACCGCCCGACAGCGTGGCTCTCATAGTGTTTCCCTACGGCAAAAGTTGAATGCTGTTAGCTCCGGCATTAGGATCAAAAACCCTCATTTGTTTTCAAAAAATCATTGTTCACAAATCAGCGAATAAAACAAAATAATCTCTTCTATTTGACGCTTCTCCTAAATCCAAAACCAAAATCGTTTGACTGAAAAGCCTTTGAAGTTTAATCTTTGAAAAGCCTTTGCTATGGAAACTGCCTTCTATGAACTGTTTGAGACTTACGGCATCTATGCCGTTTTCGCGCTTTGCACGGTTGAGGGCGATATTACGCTTTTGCTGTCCGGCGTTTTGGCTCACACGGGGTCTTTTGGTCCGTATAGTTTTTTGAAAGTTTATATTGCAGGGACTTTGGGCGGAATGGTCGGTGATAACGTGGCTTATTGGTTCGGAAGGCTTTTCCGCACTTCGGTCAAACACCACAGCTTTTATCAGATGGCGCAGCCGCGCATCGAGCGTTTGATTTATAAATTCGGCGGGTTTTCCATTGTCATTTCCAAATACATTTACGGGCTTCGCGCGGCGATGTGTCTTTTCAACGGCATCGGGCGAATGTCTTTTACGCGCTTTCTGCTGCTCGATTTTATAAGCTGCTCGATCTGGGTTTTGCTTCTCGCCGGAACGGGCTATTTCTTTAGCGGCGCTGTGACGAGCATTATCGGCGATTTTCAGCAAATCGGCGTCGCTGTTTTCTTTATCGTTCTGGCTGGTATACTTATATTTTATTTGATCGAGCGTTATCTGCTCTCCGAAAAAATCGAGGAAGCCAATCCTGAAACGATTCATAAAATCGAGCATAAGATTGAAGAAGTCGCTCACGACATTGGCGAGCGTCTCCATTTAACGGCTTCGCCGCAGCGCGAAGATAAAAAGTCGCCGGAAGTTAAGAAGAAAGCCGCGGCGGGCGAGGAAGAGAAGATTAAAAGTTAGTTCAATAAATCCAAAATGAATTAACAAACAGGAGAGAGAAAAGGGAGCTAATTCTAAACTATAAACTCTGGACTCTAAACTATTTTGGATTTTTTCTGCAAAATAGTTTAGAGTTGCAGCTTTTTCTTCTCAGCCTTGTTTGTCTATACACCTAAACTTTAAAAAATACTATGATTATCGAAGCATCTGCTCCGACCAGAGTTGATTTGGCTGGCGGAACCATTGATATTCCGCCGCTTTTTTTGTTTCACGAGGGCGCGGCGACCGTGAATTTTGCTGTTGATTTGATGGCGCGCTGCCGTATCGAAACGCGGGACGACGATAAAATCGTTCTTGAATCAATTGATCGCGGCGTGAGTTTGGAAACGAGTCTGGACAGAATGAACGAACTCGCGCACGAGCCGCGGCTTGAACTGCTTTCAAAGCTCGTTTATTTTTTTAAGCCGGAAGTCGGCTTTAATATGACGACCGAATCAGAAGCTCCGGCGGGCGCGGGGCTGGCGGGTTCTTATACATTGAATATTGCATGCATCGGCGCTTTAAATCGTCTGGTCGGAAATCGTTATTCGCCTGAAAAATTTATCCCGATTGCGGCAAACGTCGAGTGTCAGGTGATCAAAGTTCCGACCGGTTTTCAGGATTATTACTCGGCGCAATACGGCGGGGTGGCGGCGATTCATTTTAGCCCCGAAGGAATCAGGCGCGAAGCCCTCGAAGTTGACACGAAAATCTTGCAGGAGCGCATCGCCATCTGTTACACGGGCGAGCCGCGC
>DATHTS010000921.1:0-2221 GCA_035462935.1 Pyrinomonadaceae bacterium | reverse complement strand
ACTTACGGAAATTTAAACGCTAAAGCCAACCAATTGGCGCATTTTCTCAAAAAACGAGGGGTCAGACCGGAAACAATCATCGGCGTGTATGTCGAGCGTTCCTTGGAAATGATTATCGGCATACTTGGAGTGTTAAAGGCGGGCGGCGCGTATCTTCCGCTCGATCCCAATTATCCGCCCGACCGCTTGGAACATATGACGAGCGACGCCGGAGTCAGGATTTTGATCACGCAGGAAAATCTGAAATCGAAAACTTCGGATTTTACTTCGCAGGAGGTTGTCTGTCTTGACTCGGATTGGTCTGTGATCGGTCAGGAATCTATAGAAAATCCTGAAAGCGACGTTACGCCCGACAATCTCGTTTACGTGACTTTCACATCCGGCTCGACCGGAAAATCCAAAGGGGCTTTGATGACGCACCGGAATGTGGTTAATGTTCACGCCGGTTGGGAAGACGCTTACAGGCTTTCATCTATCCGAAGCCATTTGCAGATGGCGAGCTTTTCTTTTGACGTTTTTACCGGGGACGTTATCCGCGCGCTTTGCAGCGGCGCGACGCTTGTTTTGTGTCCTTCGGAACTGCTGCTGGAATCGGAAAAACTTGAAGAGTTAATGCGCCGGGAAAACATCGAAGCGGCGGAATTTGTTCCGGCTGTCATTCGCCCGCTTTTGGAATATTTGGAAGATTCCGGCAAACGTCTCGATTTTTTGAAACTTCTCGTCGTCGGCGCTGACGTTTGGCAAATGGAAGAATATCGGAGATTAAAGCGTGTTTGCGGCGAGAGGACGCGAGTCATTAGTTCCTACGGAGTTACGGAGGCGACGATAGACAGCACTTATTTCGAAATGACCGAGGAGCATCTGAAGGACGAAGGGATAGTTCCAATCGGTCGCCCGTTTGCCAACACGCAGATTTATCTGCTCGATGCTAATCAAAATCTTGTTCCGCCGGGCGTCCCGGGTGAATTATATCTCGGCGGAAACGGGCTTGCCCGCGGTTATTTGAATCGCCCGGAACTGACGAAAGAAAAATTTATCGAATGGGATGTGCCGGAAGAACTGCAAACGGCGGAATTCAATGAGCGGAAACTTAGGTTATATCGAACCGGCGACCTTGCAAGGTATCGTCGTGATGGAACAATCGAAATACTCGGGCGAGCGGATAATCAGGTTAAACTTCGCGGCTATCGGATTGAACTCGGCGAGATTGAAGCCATTCTTTCCAGGCATACTGATGTTAATGAATGCGTTGTGATTCTTCGTGAGGATGTTCCCGGAGATAAACGATTGGTTGCTTATCTTACAATAAAAAGCGATGAAGTAAATTCCGGCGAGCTTCGCAGCCACATTAAATCGTTCCTGCCTGAATATATGGTTCCGTCGGCGTTTGTTTTGATGAAGGAATGGAAATTAACGCCGAACGGCAAAATAGACCGCAAGAATCTTCCCGCGCCCGAAGGCGCTTTTCTCCCCGCAGAAACGGAATACATCGCGCCGCGAACGCCGCTTGAACAAAAGCTCGCGGATATTTGGGCTAATCTACTTCGACAAGAGCAAGTCGGCATTACCGATAATTTCTTTGACTTGGGCGGGCATTCGCTACTTGCTACACAGGTTGTTTCCCGAATCCGCGACGCTTTCGGGAAAAATATTCCGTTGAGGCTGTTGTTTGAATCGCCGACAATTGCCGGATTGGCGGAACAAATAGCCGATATGAATAATTCCCAGGATTGTGAGGATGTAATTCAATCCGTTACAGCTATATCGGAATTTCCTTTGTCCTTTGCTCAACAAGAGGAACTGGAACTTCTATTAGCCGAACTGGAAAATGTTTCCGAGGAAGAAGCGCAAATGATTCTTGAAGAAGATTATGATTCTTCCTATCTTCAAATGAGGGATTAATTATGGAAAACACGAAGATTTTCAGCTTGCCGACATCTCAACCTTTGTGGCTCATTCCGCCCGAAAATATTGAATTGGGAAGGGACGAAGCGCACATTTGGCTGGCGCGTCTGGATGAAAGAAAGGCGACGGATTTGATGCAGATTTTGCCGGACGACGAGCGAGCCAGAGCCGAGCGTTTCCGTTTTGAGCGCGACAAAAAACATTTTATCGTCGCGCGGGGGTTTTTGAGAATTATCCTCGGCAAATATTTGAAAACGAATCCGCGACAACTGCGATTTGAATATAGTAAATACGGCAAGCCGTCAATCGCCGGAAC
>DATHTS010000920.1:0-7782 GCA_035462935.1 Pyrinomonadaceae bacterium | reverse complement strand
TGAATTTAGAAAACTTGAATGTTTATGGTAAAAGTCCGGGTTCGCTCAACTTAAACCATCCGCTACGGCAGATGGTTCTGACTTTTTTACCATAAACTCAATCCTTAACCGCTCTAATAAATTCGGTCAAATATCTTTCGTCTGTTTCGCTTAGTGTTAGATGTTGTTTTTTCATACACGTAATAGAAACGACTAAAACACCCGAAAATTTAATTTACGGACTAGTTTCCTAATTCGACAAGAGACAATATCTGCTCACTAAAATATGTAGTGCCTCAATTATAAGTTAGAAAGCGCATGTTAGAAAAATCGCTTTGTTGAAAATAAAGGGTTTAGAGTCTTTGACAAATGAAAACTGCATATTTCTAACTTTTTATTGGGGCATTACTAAAATATTTAATGATTTATTGACACGATTTTTCTTTTGTGCTACCGTTGTTTTCAACTGCCAAATGTAGGTTTTCAGTTACGAGAAAAATGTCCCGGGGAGAACGGAACTTTTTTCATTGAAGCTGAAAAATTCAATTTAACATAATACTATTGACAATAACGAGATTTGCGTTTTCTGCCGACTCAAATCCCTAACTATTTTGTTATTGTCCGACTTAATGCTTTTAACGACTGCTACGGAGAATTAAAGATAAATTCATTGATAAAGCCTGTAGCATTGCAATTATTAAAATCACAGTCTGATTTCGAAAAAACGAAAGTGGAGTTCACAAATGTCCGCTGAATCAACAAATCTAATTACTTTTACAGCAAAAATCCGATGGTCCTGAAACAAACGGGTTTTAATCAGTATTTTTCCGCGTCTGAGAAAACGGCAAAAGTATTTTAGTAAAAAAATAAATCAACAACTTTTATTTAATTGATAATTAGAGTAGAAGAGACCAAGTAGAAGCCGGGTATTGACTGCAATCAATAACCCGGCGAATGGTTTATCTTCAGAATCGGATGTTCTTACAGATGAGAACCACTTGTATCTTTCATCCTAAGCCATCCGATACAACAAAATCAAATACAATCCGGCGGTTGAAGTAGTAAGCCCGAAGGACTTGAAAAAAATCGAGTCGGTGTGAATTACTTCCAGCCAGAGAACCAAAATTACGACTGCTTTGAAATCAGACTGGGAAAATTGATCCGCAGCAGCGGGAGCAATGCTTGATTTTCAGAGTAACGCAAACAATAAAGTGACTTTTACCACGAAACTTAAAATTAACGAAAAATGAATTAACCAGAGGAGGAAGAATATGCCAGTCGCAGTAAGTTATCCGGGAGTTTACGTCGAGGAGATTCCGAGCGGCGTGCGGACGATCACGGGTGTCTCAACATCAGTTGCCGCCTTCGTCGGTTGGGCGGCAAAAGGACCGACCGACCGTGCCGAACTCGTTTTAAGTTGGGCTGATTTCGAACGCAAATTCGGTGGCTTGGATAATCGAAGTTATCTCGGTTATTCGGTTTACCAATTTTTTAATAATGGCGGAAGTAGAGCTTATATCGTGCGTCTCGTAACCACTGGCTCGACCACTCCCACTGAAAATGCGGCAGCCGCGACGGTAACGCTCGACGGCAAACTTGATGTTACCGCCAGCAATGAAGGCGATTGGGGGGAAAGTTACGCCGTTATTACCAAACAACGCACCGACGCAGACGGTAAAGACGCAAACCAGAAAAACAAGTTTCGCCTCGTCGTCGTTCAAGTCAACGCCGACGGAATGGGCGTTCCGGTTGAAGTTTTTGAAAATCTTTCGATGGACCCGAACGACGCGCGGTATGTTGAAACCGTCCTCAAAAACGATTCAAATTTAGTCAGAGCGACACCCAAAAGCGGCGCGCCCGACCCGCCAGCCGACCCGGCGGGAGTTCGAGACGATCCTGATCCGAGCGACTCGGCGGATAAACTGCCTTTTGATATAAGCAAGGACGCAATACCCGATAACGCTAAATTGACAAAAGGGGCGGAAGGAAAAGTATTAGTCCCGAACGACGGAAAATTTGAAAAGGCTCTGCTTCCAACCAGCGGAACGGGCGGAGCGTTTCATCTCGACCGCATTGATTTATTCAATCTTCTCTGCGTACCGGGCGAAACAGATGCGGCGGCGATACAGGAGCTTCAGAATTTTTGCCGCGACCGCCGCGCTTTTCTCATCGCCGATTCTGCCCGTGACGATGATTTTGGCGATATGCAGAGCGGACCGGGTAATATCACGGGCGATGATTCAATCAACTCGGCTTTCTATTTCCCTTGGATTTTAGCGCCAGATAAATTGGCGGAAAATCGTCCGAAGGAATTTCCGCCGTGCGGTTTTGTCGCCGGAATCTACGCTCGCACAGATGCGTCGCGCGGCGTCTGGAAAGCTCCAGCCGGAACCGAGGCTTCTTTGACCGGCGCTATCGGCGTTTCGGTAAATAAAAATCTGACCGACAGTGAAAACGGCGTTTTGAATCCGCTAGCCGTTAACTGTATTCGGACGCTGCCGGTTTACGGCACAATCGTCTGGGGCGCGCGGACGCTACAAGGCAACGACGAGCGCGGCTCGGAGTGGAAGTATATTCCTGTGCGGCGAACTGCTTTGTATATCGAAGAGAGTTTGTTTCGCGCTTTGAAATGGGTCGTCTTCGAGCCGAACGACGAGCCTTTGTGGTCACAGATTCGTCTCAATGTCGGGGCGTTTATGCACAATCTGTTTCGGCAGGGCGCTTTTCAAGGTACGACGCCGAAGGACGCCTATTTCGTCAAGTGCGATAAAGAAACGACGACGCAGAACGACGTCAATCTCGGCATCGTCAATATCATCGTCGGCTTCGCGCCGCTCAAGCCCGCCGAGTTCGTCATCATCAAGCTACAACAGATGGCGGGACAGATAGAGGTCTAAATCAATTTCCGAAGTCCCGAAAGCAAAAGTTTTGCTTTCGGGACTGGAATTAAAGGGAGAATATTATGGCTCAATTCAGTGTCAATCCGCAGCGATTCGATCCGTATAAGAACTTTAAATTTCGCGTCAAATGGGATAACAAGTATGTCGCGGGACTGAGCAAAGTCGGTATGCTCAAGCGCACGACGGAGGTCGTTAAGCACCGCGAGGGCGGCGATCCTTCGAGCACTCGTAAATCGCCGGGGCGCACCGAATACGAAGCAATTTCGCTCGAACGCGGTGTTACCCACGATAAAGAGTTTGAGCAATGGGCGAATAAAATCTGGAATTTCGGCGCGGGACTCGGCGCGGAAACTTCGCTCAGGGATTTTCGCAAGGATATTATCATCGAGGTCTATAACGAAGCCGGACAACTGGCGATTGCCTATAAAGTTTATCGCTGCTGGGTTTCGGAATTTCAGGCGATGCCCGACCTCGACGCAAACGCAAACGCCGTCGCGATTCAATCCATCAAGTTGGAAAACGAAGGCTGGGAACGCGATGTGGAGGTTCCCGAACCGTCTGAACCAACATTTACCGATCCTGCATAAACGATGCGTGCCCTAACTGCTTCGGAAAAATTGCGTGTTTGGGAGCGCGGCAGGCGACAAACTCCGGTGCGGCGCGCTTTGCTTTTGCTGGCGGCGGAGTCTCCGCAAATGCCGCTCGGCGAGATCACGCGGTTTTCCATCGGTCAGCGCGATGCGCGTCTTCTGACACTGCGCGAACTGATGTTCGGCTCCCGGATTCAAGGCATCGCCGCTTGCCCGCAATGCGGAGAGCGTTTGGAATTGATGTTTGATGTCGCGGAAATTCGCACTTCGACCGGCGAGACGGAGCTTACGTCGGGCGAGCCGCATTTGCTTGAATTTGACGGTTACGAAGTTCGCTTTCGCCTACCGAACAGCAACGATGTCGAAGCGATTGCCGCCTGTCAAAACGTTGAAGCGGCACGCGAACAACTGTTGGCGCGGTGCACGCTTGAAATAAAGCGCGGAGAAAAGAAAGCAGAAAAAAGCGCGGCGCAACTGCCGTCGAAAGTCGTCGCGGCGCTGGTCGAAAAGATGGCGGACGCCGACCCGCAAGCTAACGTGCAACTGAGTTTGACGTGTCCTGCCTGCGAGCACATTTGGTCGGCGGCTTTCGACATAGCGTCGTTTCTGTGGAGCGAAATCAACGATTGGGCGGAACGGATTTTGCGCGAAATTCACGTTATCGCATCCGCCTACGGCTGGAGCGAGTCGGACATTTTAGAAATGAGCAGTGAGCGACGCGGCTTTTATCTCGAAATGATCGGCGGAGCGTAGAGGGCATTTAACACAAAAGGGCGGTTAATCGAAATGGGCGATTACTTGAGCGAACTCGCGAAAAAAAACCTCGGGACGGCAAACGTTATTCAGCCGCGTCGCGCGTCGCGTTTCGAACAGGTACAGACGCAGGGCGCACACGATTCACAGACCGAACCGTTATCGCTTCAGGCGGAAAGTTTTGACATTGTGCAGGCAGTGAATGAAGAACACGGCGGAGCGATAAATCCCGACGTGCGTCAGCGTCGTCCGATGAGATTGAGCAGGAAAGATGAGCTCATATCAAGCGAGGATGATGCTGATGAGCGAACTCCGCTTTTTTCACCGCCAAAAGGTGATCCGCCGGTCACAAAGCAAACCGCCGAAAACGCTTCTCTCTCGTCAAACATTATTGAAGAAGTCCGCGAAACAGCGAATGAGATTTTATCTCAGCCGCGCCCGCCTTCTCCGGCAGTTGTCAAGCCAAAAGAATCGCTTCTCATATCCGGCGAAGCGGAGGAAAAAACGAACATTACTCTCAAACAAGCATCCATTAAACCGCATTTCCCGCAGTCGAAAGAAGTCGAGTTAAAAATACCGGAAACAAAAAACTCCGCCCCGCAGGTTATCTCCAAACAAAGTCCTGAAACGCCGTCTCAAGTCATTGTTAAGCCTCGGTTTTCGAAATCGGAAGAACGATTTGGAGAATTTGAGAATAATCAAAATAAAATTTTACCGGCGCGCGAGAAGATGCCGAAACAAATCTCGGAAAGCGCGAAAACGGCGGATGTTCCGGTTATAAACGTGACTATCGGGCGCATTGAAATTCGAGCCGTTAATTCTTCTGCGCCGGTAAAGCAAGCGCGCACGAAACCTGCGACTTTGAGTTTGGAAGAATATCTGCGAAAGCGCAGCAACGGAGGTGGACGATGAGTAACGCGCTCGCTATCGCGGCGGTCACCACTGCCTTGCGGAATTTGCTCACCGCCGGGTTAACAAATAAAATAGACGGCTTCTCGGTCACGACAAAACCGCCAGATGTGGCGCGCGGCGCAAACGATACGGCGAATCAGGTCAATCTCTTTCTCTATCATATCACATACGACGCGGCGTGGCTCAATATGAATATGCCGAATCAAATCAAGCCGAATGAAACGGGGTTCCCGCCTTTGCCGCTCGTTTTGCACTATTTGATTACAGCTTACGACGATGACAACACGCCCAACCCCATAAGTCACACTTTGCTCGGCACAGCGATGCGCGTTTTGCACGATCATCCGTTGTTGGGCGCGAGTGAAATCAAAGCCGCGCTCAAAGGCAACGATTTGGGCGAGCAAATCGAGCGCGTGCGAATCACGCCGCAGCCGCTCACGGTTGATGAAATGTCGAAATTATGGACGACCTTTCAGACAAATTATCGCATCTCGACCGCATACCAGGTTTCGGTTGTCCTGATCGAGAGTACGCGCACGGCGAAAACTCCGCTGCCTGTTTTAAGGCGCGGTCGGGATGACAGAGGGGTCGCGACGCAGCCCGATTTGACGCCGCCGTTTCCGACGCTCGTTGCTGTTACGATGCCCGATAAACAGCCGAGCGCGCGGCTTGGCGACACAATCACGCTCGACGGCTTTCATCTCGACGGCGACACGGTGACGGCGCAGTTTAAACATCCGCGTTTGGATGATGTCGTTCCTGTTCCAACCAATGCCGGTGGAACTTCGACGAAAGCGAGCGTGAAAATATCGAACGACCCGCCGCTGGACTGGGCTAGCGGCGTTTATACGGTTTCGCTTTTGATTCAGAAAGCAGGCGAGCAAGACCGGGTGACGAACGAATTGCCGTTTGCCCTTGCGCCGATTATTACCTCGACGCCTTTGCCTTTGAGCGTGACGCGCGACGGCATAGGCAACGCGGAAGTGGAAATAACGTGCAGCCCTGATGTTCTGCCCGAACAACGAGCGCTATTGCTTTTGAGCGACAAAGACGCGCGGCAAATTACGGCTGAACCGCGCATGGCGGAGACCGACACGCTGAGGTTTATCATTAGAGACGCCCCCGTCAGCGCGACGGAAGGTTTTTATATTCGCCTACGGATTGACGGTGTTGACAGTCTGCTCGTCGCGGATTACACGGCAGCGCCGCCCGCGTTTGACGAAAACCGGAAGGTAAAAATCGTATGATTGACGCGGCTGAATGGCAAAGAAATAACGAAGCGTATCTGGCGGCAGCCTTCAACTGGCTGCGTCTGCGTTTGGAATTGCTCGCGCCTCCGCCGTCGGTCATTATTCAGAACGCGCCTCAGCAGATCGTCAGCCCTTCAGTCGAAGACAGACGCTGGGGATTTTTCCGACAGTCGAAAACGTCAGTCGAAATGCCGACGCCAATGGCTCAAATCGGCACGTCCCTCAGCGAAGGCGAGATGCTTCACGCGCAAATCGAGGAAGCCGCCGCCGCATTGGACGAAGCGGCGAAAGTCGAGCCGCCGCCCGCGCTCGTTATCCTGAGCGAGCGGCTCGGACTCTCAAACTTTGAGCGTGATGTCCTGCTGCTTTGCGCTGCGCTCGAGCTGGATACGCGCATTGCCGCGCTTTGCGCCCGGGCACACGACGATGCGCAGAAAGCTAACCCGACTTTCGCGCTTGCGATGGCGATGTTCGACGATCCGGCATGGGACGCTCTCTCCTCGCAGCGACCGCTTCGTTATTTGCACCTGATTGAAATCAATCAGCCCGCCGCGCAGCCTCTGACGGCAAGCGCGCTGCGAGCTGACGAGCGCGTCCTCAATTTTATCAAGGGATTGAACGAGTTTGACGACCGGCTTGCGCCGCTTATTACTGAGATTGAAGTGCCGGCAATGGATTTGCCGTCGTCGCAGCAAACGATTGCCGAAGCGATTTTGCGCGAAATTCAATACTCCGCGGCGAGCATTTCCGCAAGGCGTTTGCCCTTGATTGAATTGACCGGGATTGACAGTCTCAGCAAGCAGTTTGTCGCAGCCAAAGTCGCGGGCGCGCTCGGGTTACAGCTTTATCGCTTACCCGCCGAGGTTTTGCCCGCAAACGCCGCCGAGCTGGAAACGCTGGCGCGATTGTGGCAGCGCGAATTATTGCTCAAGCCCGTTGCGCTCTATCTCGACGCCCGCGAGCTAAACGCCGAGACGAATTCCATTGCATCGCTACAGCGTTTTAGCGCGCAATGCACGGGCTTGACCTTTCTCGACACACGATCAGCGTTGAGCAACGTAGACGATGCGGTCGTTATCTTCGATGTAGCCAGCCCGACACCCGTCGAACAAAAGAAGGCGTGGCTGGCAGAATTAAGCCGGACTTTAGACGATACCGCGAACGCGGAAAACGTCGAAAGCGAATCGGAAACCGAGGAAACAAATAATGTTAGCGACGCTCCGAACGAAACGGACGAGATAGATTTTTTCGCAGCGATGCTTGCCGGTCAATTCAATCTGAGCCTGCCCGTTATTCATCGGGTCGGGCGCGAAGCCGCGGCACTTTCGTCGGACAAAGCTGAGTTGCGCGATGCGGTTTGGGAAAGATGTCTGTCAATTACAAGCCCGCGCCTCGACC
>DATHTS010000919.1:0-6361 GCA_035462935.1 Pyrinomonadaceae bacterium | reverse complement strand
TGATGCGTTCGCAGCTGCGCGACCCGTGGCGCAATCTTCTCCAAACCGCCTCACACGCCCAAAAAGCGTTTTTGGATTCGTTCAAAAAAGAGCCGAACGCCGCCGAGAATGTCGCCGCCAGAGCCGACATTATCAAAAATTCGCGCGAACAAATTCAGACGATTTCGTGGCTGATTCTGCTCGATTTTGCAAATTTTCTCGAAGAAAATATGCCGCGTATCTGGGACACGCTGAATAATCGGACGGTTACGCCCGCGCTGACGACGGATGAAGACAAACTCGTTAATGTTCTGAAAAATACGGTTCTGCCGGCGGATTTTGCAAACAATTTAAAGGTAGGTGTTCCTGCGAATACTCAGGTCGTCAATTCTCTGCCAGCCGCGCTGATTGCCGTCAAAGCGAGCGACCAAATCGGAAAAAATCTCGAAGCGGTCGTCGAATCGTATAACCGAACCGCGCCGCACGCGCTTTATCCGAATTTTTTGTTTCCGCTTGCCGACGCGGGATTCGATCCGGCAAGCAATCCGCCCGTGCCGCCGAATCCGTCGCCGAATCCGAATTTTTTGCTGAAAACCTTTTTGAACGGCGTAACCGTTTCGGTAACGCCGACCAATTTCAAAAAGACGAGTCTGAATCAACAAGAGCCGCCGCCGAATCCGAAAATTATGGACGGGGAGGATCACGTTAATGCGATTGCGGCGTTAATCGAAACCGTTATAAAGAAAATGCCGCAAACTCAGCCGTTGATAGCCGTGCCGCTCGCGTCGCAAACGCCGATGGATATGCGGCAGGGCTGGTTTGTCATTCGCTGTGTTTACGAACGCCCGCTATGCGGCGCGATTGATCCGCCGGTTTTGAGCGAACCGACCAAGCCGTTTCAGATCGCCGGATTTTTCGACCCTGACGCTCCGGCGCGACCGATCCGTATTGCGCTTCCGATTGATACGACTCCGGCGGGTTTGCGGAAATTCGACCGGAACACGGCGTTTATGATGTCCGATCTGTTGTGCGGGCAGGTCAACCGGATGAAGGGAATCACGTTTGCCGATCTGGTTTTATCGGTTCTGCCGTTTCCGTTTCATAAAGGTCTGGACGTTCCCGATTCGGGCGGATGCAAGGACGGAAGTTTATCAATCGGGATGATGTGTTCGCTTTCGATTCCGATCATCACGATCTGCGCGTTGATTTTGCTGATGATTATCGTCGCCCTGCTCGATTTTATTTTTAAATGGCTGCCGTTTTTAATATTTTGTTTTCCGCTTCCCGGTTTGAAGGCAAAAGATGAGTAACGCAGGAAAAATTTTCGGAAAAGGAATCAGCTTTCCGCCGCGAGTCGGCGCGGACGGGCGAATCGTCTGGTCGGAAGGCGAAGCGAATGTGCGCGAATCAATCCGCGTGATTTTGATGACCGAATTAAACGAACGCCTGTATCTGCCGGAATTCGGCGGCGGCTTGAACCGCTTTTTGTTCGAGCCGAATACGGCGACGACCAGACAGCTTATCCGCGACCGCATTACCAAAGCTCTTAATCAATGGGAAGCGCGCATCACGGTCGAATCGGTAAGCGTCGAACCGGACGCGCAAGACCCGCAGGCGGCAATCGCCACGATTTACTACAAGCTCGTGGCAACGCAGGTTTCCGAGCGCGTGAGTTTAACCGTAACTTTGAGCGGTTCTTGATAGAGAAATTGTTTGTAAAGGATTTAATAAAAATAATCTTGAGGATTAAAAATGCCCCTTCAAATTCCGAAAATAGATAACCGCCGGTATCAGGATTTACTTGATGAAGCCGTCTCGCGGATTCCGATTCATAATCCCGAATGGACGAATCTTAGCCGGAGCGATCCGGGTATAACGCTGATTGAAATTTTCGCGTTTATGACCGAAAGCCTGCTGTATCGCGCCAATCTCATTCCCGAACGCAATCGCTTGAAATTTCTCCAGCTTCTCGGCATTCCGCTGAATCCGGCAACGTCGGCGCGGGGAATCGTTACATTTTTGAACGAGCGCGGTCTGAAAGACACCATCACGCTAAATTCCGGCACGGAGGTCAGCGCGGGTGAAATTCCGTTTCAAATCGAGCGCGGATTGGACGTTTTGCCGGTTGAGGGAAGAGTTTATTTCAAGCGGCGGATAAAAAATCCCGAAACGGAAGTTTTGGATTATTACCGCCAGCTTTACGCTTCTTTCCAGGGCGCGCCGCTGGAAACCAACGTTGATTTGGAGATTTACGAAACGGCGGCTCTTGACGGGCAGGATGAAAAAGGCGTTTCTCTGGCGGAAGATACGATTGACAATTCCGTCTGGATCGCCCTGCTGGCAAAGGAAAATGAAGATATTAATGAGATTAGAAAGGAAATTGAAAACAAAACTTTAAGTCTCGGCGTTGTTCCCGCGCCGGATGAAAACCAAATGGTTTTGCGTCCGGGCGGTCAGGAAGCGAATAAGGAAAATGTTTCGTGGCTTTCGTATGAAATACCGAAAATGCCGAATGAAGAGCGAAAGCTGCCGAACAGTCCTAATTCGCGGACGCCGAACTACAAACCGCTCGACGCGCGTTCGACGGCTGACATTCTGAACGAACCCGGAATAGTCGAAATCACCCTTCCGGGCAAAGAAGAATTGCATCTCTGGGAAAATCTCGAACCGCTGGAACTCGGCGCGGACGATTTTCCGCCGGCGCTGGAAGACGCAAAGCTCGGCGAACGTTTGATCACCTGGCTGAGACTAAAGGCGACGGCGACGGCAATCAAATTCCGCTTTCTCTGGATCGGCATAAACGCCTCGACCGTTTCCCAACGAACGAGAGTTACAAATGAAGCCCTGCCGGACGGAAACGGCGAGCCTGACCAAACCGCAAAACTCGCAAATTCGCCGATTGTGCCGGGTTCGGTGAAATTGTTCGTTACCGTCGGCAATGAAACGGAAGAGTGGAAGGAAATTAACGACATTCTGGCGGCTGGCGCGGAAGTTTCCAAGCCGGATTTGCGGCAGCCGCCCGGGGCGAAAAAGAACGGGCGGAAAAATGCGAAAGTTTTTGTCGTAAACGCCGAATCGGGAGAGATTCGTTTTGGCGACGGGATTCACGGTCAGCGTCCGGCGGCGGACGCGAAGATGAGCGTTTCTTACGATTACGGCGCGGGAATAGCGGGAAATGTCGGCGCGGGAACGATCAATACCAGTCCGTTTTTACCTGCCGGCGTGAAAGTGTCGAATCCGATTCGGACTTGGGGCGGAGCGGATTCGGAAGATGTTTCCGACGGGGAAAAACAGGTAACCAGATATTTGCAGCACCGCGAGCGGCTGGTTACGGTTTCGGATTTCGAGTTGATTGTAATGCGGACGCCGGGCGTTTTAATCGGTCGCGTCGAGATTATCCCGACGTTCAATCCCGAAATTTCGCCGAATGAGCCGGGCGACGCGCCGGGCGCGGTAACCGTGCTGGTTATTCCGCGCTACGATCCGCGCCAGCCTGACGCGCCCGTTCCCGACCGCATTTTTTTAGATACGATTTGTCGTCATCTGGACGAGCGCCGCTTGATTACGACCGAGGTTTTTCTGCGCGGTCCGGTTTATAAGCCGATTTGGATTTCAATCGGCATCAACGTCGCCGCTGAAAAATCCGTCGGCGAAGTCCGCGAAGCGGTTAAAAAAAGGCTTCTCGATTTTCTCGCGCCGGTCAATCCTGCCGCCGGTTCATTTGACGGGCAAAACGGCAAAACTGATAAAGGATGGCGTCTTCGCAAGCCGGTGATCGCAAAGGAATTGCTGGGCGCTGCCAGCCGCGTTGACGGCGTGATGTTTGTCAACGACGTTTTGCTCGCCGAGGGAAATAACCCGCACAGCGAGCAAATTCCGATGAACGGTTTGGAATTGCCGCGCGTGTTGGGAATTTCGGTTTCCATCGGCGATCCGCTTCCGCTTTCGCAATTGCGCGGAACAACCACCGGAACAGGCGGAACAGGCGATTCGCAACCGCCGCGACGCATCGTTCCGATTCCGGTTATTCCCGAAGAATGTTGAATTTATGGATGTCAACGGAACAAAATTTCATCTTCTGCTCGGTCGCGCCGATTGGGAAAAATGTAAGTCGGCGAAGGGCGAACCGCTGCGCGAAAGCTGGAAAGCAGAAAACCAAAACGGAAAAAAAGAAACGGAAGATGAGAAGAGCAGCCAAGGATTTAGCTGGAATGAAGGGAAAAATGAAATCACTTTGCGAGAGCGCTTATTTAAATTTCCCGCTTCGCCGAAAGATGAAAAGCCGGATTTGAAAAACCGGCGCGGCGCGGCGCGAGACCGTTACGGCAACTGGTATTGGATTGATGAGACGGGTCTGAAAATCAGGGTTCTATCCATTGGCTCGAATAAGGTTTCTGATTTTTATCCGACCGGAGCGGTTGATTGCGAGCAGAAATCGAAGAGTGATTTTCAGCCGATTGAAACCGCCAAACAAGCGTCAGCCGTTTCGCTTCGCGGTCTTGCCGTAACGATTGACCATTATTTGGTCGTCGGAATGCTTGAACCGAAAGGTCTGTTGATTTTCGATTTGTTTTCAACGGGCGAGCCGCGCCAAATTTTGTGGCGCGAAGATGTTGATTTCGTTCCTTTCGATATTGCCGCGCGGCACGAGGGCGGCGTTTTTGTCTTGGACAGCAAATACAAACACTATTGGACGCTTGATCGTGAATTCAAGGCGGTTTGCGGAAAAGTTCTTGATTCAAAGGAAGGAGAAAAATCCGATAATTTTCAAAGTCTTGATGATTTTCAGCCGCTCGATGAAACCGAAGAAAAGCGCAAACACTACCAAAATATTTCTCCCGACGATTTTTTCTCCGCTTTGCCGCCGGATAAAGACCCGATTTCGATTGAAGCGCTGCCCGACGATTCGGTTTTGATTCTTAATCTCGATAAGGAAGATTTTTCAGTTATTCATCGCTATTACCGCGATAAAAAACTCGATGAATTAAGCACCGCTTCGATCAAATCAAAGGTTAAAGACGAGAAAAAAACTCTTCTTTCTCCGCCTGACAAATTTCGCCTGCGCGGCTATGACATCGCCTTTGTCGAAGGCGACGAGAATCAGGGAACGCACGACCGGCTTTATGTTGTGTCGGAAGAAGGCAATCAGGCTTTTGCGTTCAGCTTGATTTGTAAGAATGAATTGTCGCTTTCTCCTTTTCCCGAATTACCGGCAGATGTCGTCAGGAAAAATTTCGAGCTGGAGGCGATTAACGAATATTTTCCGATGCGGCTTTACGGCGGAAAAGGCTTCGCGGCGGCGGGCGGAAAAGTTTATTTTGATTTCGGCGAACGCTGGCTTCCGCTCATCAAGCAAAATCGCCCGGATTTTGTTACCGCCGGGACGCTCGACACGCCCGTTTTTGACGGTAAGGAATCGAACTGCGTCTGGCATCGCCTTATGCTCGACGGCTGTATCCCGCCGGAAACGAGGATCAAGGTTTTCAGCCGCAATGCCGAACGGAAAGAAGATTTGGAAGACTCGACTTTGAATGGTTGGCGAGAAGAGCCGAATCTTTACCTGCGCGGAAACGGCTCTGAGCTGCCGTTTGTCGAAAATCAGACGGTCAAAGAAAAAGGCAAGGGAACTTGGGAGGTTTTACTACAGCGGGCGACGGGTCGTTTTCTGCAATTACGGCTCGTGTTTTCGGGAAACGGGCAGCGAACGCCGAGAATTTCGGCGCTGCGCGCTTATTACCCGCGCTTTTCATATTTGAATAATTATCTGCCTTCTATTTACCGCGAAGACGAGCAGTCGGCTTTCTTCCTCGACCGTTTTCTGGCAAATTTTGAAGGCACTTACACGACGATTGAAGATCGGATCGCCGCCGCGCAGATGCTTTTTGACGTGCGAAGCGCGCCGCCGGACGCGCTCGATTGGCTGGCAAATTGGTTTGGAGTCGTTCTTGACCCGAATTGGAAAGAAGATAAAAGACGCTTGTTTATCCGCCACGCGGTTGAATTTTTCCAATATCGCGGCACGATGCGCGGATTGCGGATAGCCCTGCGGCTGATGCTGGATTCCTGCGCCGACGAGCGTATTTTCGAGCAACAGACCTCAGAGGAAAAACTCCGCGACCCGATTCGAATTGTCGAGCGGTTTCAAACGCGGCGAACGCCGGAAATTATTCCGGCTGATTTTGTCGAACAGCAGAAGCTTCCGCGAATTGGCGAGAAAACTCCCAAATGGAAACCGAATCAAGGCGCGGATATTCTGCATCAGCGCTACAGCGAAAAATTCGATGAAGACAAGAAACTTGAATTCACTTTGATTAAACCCGACGAGGCTAAAGAAGCCGCCGTTTGGGAACAATTCGCGTTGGAAACTTTAAGTTTTGTGCCT
>DATHTS010000918.1:0-3395 GCA_035462935.1 Pyrinomonadaceae bacterium | reverse complement strand
GACCGCTGGCTTAACCTTACGTTTTGTATTTTTGAGATAGCCTCTAGAAAAGAAAAAGCTGATTATCTGCTCTTAAAGAGAATCTAAGAATTTTCAACTCCAAGGATTAGATAACCAGCTTTTTCTTACTTCTTACCGTTTGTTTCAAGCAATCGCATCAGAGCCTTTTCTTCAGGCTCATAATCCTCCCGGATACGCCTGATTTTGCGTTTTTTCTTCGCGGTAAATTCTTCTAAAGTAACTCCCTTTTCGTATGATTTGATAACCGCCGGGTGAATGTAAGAACCCCGACAGACAGTAGGAGTGTTACCGAGTTGTTCGGCGACACGTTTTACGGCGTTGCAGATATTTTTCTTGATTTGTTTCTCATCTTCGGCGGTGCCGAGGTCGGCAAGTTCTACGGCTGTCAGAAGCGTCCCGCCCCACGTCCGAAAATCTTTGGCGGAAAATTCCGGCGCGGTTATTTCCTTCAGATACTGGTTAATATCTTTGGCTTTAACCGGGCGCGGCTTGCCGTTTTCGTCCAGATAGTTGAAAAGTTTGCGTGCGCCGCCGATTGCCTTTAAATCGCGCATAACGGCTGCAAGCTCTTTATCCACCAAAACTTTTCGGTGTTTGACGTGATGCTTGCCGACAAAGCTGAAAATGAGCTGCCCGCCGCGCTTTATCTCCAAGTGACGATTTTGCAGGGTTGTGATGCCGTAAGTGCGGTAATGTTTTACGCTATCGGGCGAACCGAGACGGATGTAAAGCGAGTTTATTAATCTTGTCATCAACGCTAAAACTTTCTCACGCGGAAAACCTTCCAATTCGAGATGCTCATTAGTAGTCTTTCGTAATTTCGGGATATATTCGCCGAATTTTTCGATTTTTTGGAATTTTTTCTTTTCCTGCTTTTTTCGGAAACTTTCGTTGTAGAGATACTGCACCCGTCCGGTCGTATCCATCCCGACGGCTTGCAGGCTGGAGCGCGGCGAAGGCGAAATGCGAACATATTTCCAGGCGGGCGGAATAACAAGCGATTTTATCCGCTCAAGCTGCGTTTCGTCTTTTATTTGACTGCCTTCCGCATCGAAATACTGAAAGCCTCTCGACATTGAGCCTTTTCTCTGCCACCATTTGGCGCGGCGTCCTTTTGTGATGGTTTCTCTGGCTTTTTTGGTATCAAAAATCGGTTTCTTTTTTTCCATTTTCTTCTTCCCTTGTTCGTTCTTTTTCAGTATAGCTCAACCAATTTTTTATTCACAACAGGTAATTGTAGTTAGGCTTGTAAACTATTGTAAACAAAACGCTTAAGTTTTAAATAAATTCAGAAAAAATGCTCTCAAGAGGCAACTTGTTTCACAGATGAAACATCTAAAAATTGTATTAATGAGGAGGAAAAGAAAATGAATCAAAATTTATTTGAAGTGAAAAAACAAGAAGAAATCCGAAGCAAAAAAGATATGATTCTGTCGCTGTTTAACGACGGCACGACGGAAATCGAGACGATTGCGGCGATTTCGGGCGCAAAGCCCAGCTATGTCGGTTCGGTCTTGCAGAAGGAAGGTTTGATTGATAATTATTTCGACCTTTACACTTCGACCGCGCATCCGATGAACATCTATTCCAAGCATTTTCGCGGAAAACTGGGCTTTAAGGATGTCGAAGCGGCGAAGCAGGGCGTTTTGACTCTGGAGCAGTCTTATCGTTTTTTTGAAAACAATCAAGACCGCGCCGGGCAGCATCACGCTTTGGAAATGGGTTTGATGATGCTTAATCGAGCGCGTTGGACAGGCAAGATGGAAGAAGCCGAAGTCTATCGCCGCTGGCTGGTCGGCAAACTCAGCAAGCCTTTGGTTGAAAACGTTCAATTAATGGCAGTCAAAAAAGAAGAAGCGAAAACGGAAGAGCAGGAAGTTAAATTGAAGCTTGCGGCTTAATTTCCGCTTTTTTTGCTGCAAGTGTTTCATAGTTGAAACACAATTGCATAATGAGTAAAATATAACTGTATAAAAATTTCAGAGAGGAAGAAAGGAATGCCATTAGAATTAGTTGAGAATCCTGTCCGCGAAAACACTTTGACCATCGGGCAGGCGACTATCGAAGACGCGCAAGCCGAACCGAGCCTGCGCCCGAAATCTTTGGACGAATACATCGGACAAACGAAAATCGTCAACAATTTAAAGATATTTTTAAAGGCTGCGCTCCGCCGCGCCGAAGCGCTCGACCACTGCTTGTTTTTCGGTCCTCCGGGACTTGGTAAAACGAGTTTGGCTGTAATCATCGCCAATGAGCTTGGCGCGAGCCTTAAAACGGTTCACGCGCCTTCGGTTGAAAAATCGGGCGATTTGGCGGCAATCTTAACCAACTTGGAAGAAGGCGATGTGCTTTTTATTGATGAGATTCATCGTTTAAAGCCGCAAATCGAGGAAATCCTTTATCCGGCGATGGAAGATTACAGTCTCGATTTAATGATCGGGCAGGGCACGGCGGCGCGTTCGATTAAAATTGATCTGCCGAAATTTACGCTAGTCGGCGCGACGACGCGCGCAGGAATGATTTCTGCGCCGCTTCGAGGTCGTTTCGGAATTGTAAATCATTTGGATTTTTATCCGCGCAAGGATTTGGAAATCATTGTTCACCGTTCGGCGGAAATTTTAAATATTGAAATAGAATCGAGCGGCGCGACGGAAATTGCGCGGCGCGGGCGCGGAACTCCGCGTATTGCCAACCGTCTTTTGCGACGCGTGCGCGATTACGCCGAAGTTTTAGGCGACGGGCGTATTTCGGGCGCGATGGCGGCGAAGGCTCTGGACGCGATGGAAGTTGACCGTTTCGGGCTGGATGAAGTTGACCGCAAACTTCTGCTTTCGATTATCGAAAAATTCGATGGCGGTCCGGTCGGAGTCGGCACGATTGCCGCTTCGATCAGCGAAGACCGCGAATCAATCGAAGAAGTCATCGAACCTTACTTGATTCAAATCGGCTTTCTAAACCGCACGCCGCGCGGTCGAATTGTAACTGCATCGGCTTACGAGCATTTCGGTTTCGACGTGCCGCAGATCGAACAGAAGATTGCTTTAGCAAGTTAAAATTAGCTATAGCTAGACAAAAGAATTTACAGGGATGACAAAATAAACAGGGATAGAAGTAAAACTATCCTGTATGTCCTGTTATCCCTGTAATTTTTTAAAAGGTTTATTCGGTTTTAGCGGCGGGCGGCGCGGGTAAAATTGCTTCAATATTTAAAATCACCTGCACTTGATCGGAGAGCATCTGCGCTCCGTTCGGCAAATTGCCGCCGTAGTTTACGCCGAAATCCCGTCGGTTAATCGTTGTTTCGGCAGTTACGCCCGCTCTCGTTCCGCCGCGTTGTTCTTTGATAAAACCGGCAACCTGCGCCGGAAAAGAGA
>DATHTS010000917.1:0-7190 GCA_035462935.1 Pyrinomonadaceae bacterium | reverse complement strand
TCTTCGCATATTTTTCGATTTCCTTTTTGATACCTTTTTTTGTCGTCCAGCCCTCAAGCGTTACCACGCCGTCCGCGCTTCTGACGTTGATTTGTCTCATCTGACCGGCGTATTTGACCTTGATTTTATCGTAGATTGCCTTTACCAAATCGGCATCGGAAACCTGCGCGCAGTCAGGTTTTTTGTTTTTGCTGTTTTTAGACTGGTTATTGTTTGTTTGAGCCGCAGCACCGAAGCTAAAAATCAGTATCAGCGAAAAAACGGCGATTAGCGCTTTGCAGTTCGATTTATTTGTCATTTTGATTCTCCTGTTATTTGAAATTAGTAAGCATTGAAAGCAAGCTGTAACGCGATTGCTTTCCGAAAAAAATAGAATTGCTGTCAGGCGACCACGCCAGACTGGAAAAATAAAGACGCGAGTCGTTATTGGCGGTCAGTTTTTTAGCTTCGCCGCCCGCCGCAGGCATCAGCCAAATATTGTCGTTTCCTTCGCGATGCGCCGCAAAAGCGATATTTTTCTTGTCCGGCGACAGATGAATGTTATACAGGTAAGTGTCTTTCAGCTTCGATATTTCGCGGCTTTTGCCGGTTTCAATCTCAACCTGAAGCAGGGAAACTTCAGGCTGTAAACCGACTGTCTCTCCTCCCGCAACTGAAGCCAAGATCAGTTCATTGCTGTCTGCCGACCATCCAACCAGCCGCATAAATGATTTTTCCTGCATAAGCAATTTGGAATCTTTTGTCTCCGTGTCAATTACCAAAACGCTGAAAGTTATCCTCCCGTCCGTTTCCCGTTTAGCAGTTTTGGAGGTAAAAGCAATTTGCTTACCGTTCGAAGACCAAAGCGGACAATAAAGATAAAGATTCGAATCGTTATTGCTTGTCAATTGCACATCGTTTGAGCCGTCTGCATTAGTAAGCCAAATGTTAAATTGACCGCTCCGTTTGGAAATATATGCGATTTTTGCGCTGTCGGACGACCAGCTGATATAGTTTGTTTGTATTCGGTTGTAAGGCAAAAGAGTGTAATTAATTGGAACTACTTCACCTGCCGTCAAGTCTCTTTGCCCGCCGCCTGCCGCTTTGATTGTTGAAATTTGATGTTTATCGCCGATAATGCGCATAAATGCAATTTGTTGTCCGTCAGGGGAAAAGACAGGCAAAAAACCATTAGAAACGAGTTCAGTCGGTGATTCGTCGGAGTTAAGCGTCTTAGTTAAAATTTTCCCGTTAAAAAGTTTATTGCCTTGGCTTAAGTTTTTGATTGATTGGTAAGCGATTGTTTTTCCATCGGGCGCGGGCGCTGCCCAAAGCTCCGAATTTAAATCCGAAGCGACGATAAATTCTTTTGAGTCTTTCAGATTAACGCCCCAGATATCCGATTCTTCCTTCGCCGAACCGTATAAAATTCTCGTGCCGTCTGATGAAACATCAAGCACAAGGCAGTCACTTTCGCCGAACGTAAGCTGTTTCGGCGACGCTGAGCCAATATCAGTAACAAAAATCTGGAAAACTCCGTCAACCGGCGAGCTATACAAAATTCTTTTGTTGTCAGGATGCCAAACCGTATTTTTGATTTCCGCCGCCGTGCTAACCAATTTTTTCGGCGCATTATCCGCTAAGTTCTTCGCCCATAGATTCCAAACTTCACCTTCGACGGTTCTATAAGCTACTTGCTTTTCGTCCTGCGAAAGACTGATAAATTCTGTTTTAACCGCTTTTGAATCAAAGTCGGTAACTTGTTTTGTTTGAGCCGAATTAACTTCAATTGCAAAAATATTTCCCTTGGATTCGTAATAAATCAAATCATTTTTTGACCAAAACCGCAGAACGCTGCTGCCGTCTTCAAGCTCGGCTAGCAGTTTCGGCGAGCCGCCGAAAACGGGCATTTGCCATATGCTGGCTTGTTTTCCCCTGACGGAGAAAAAAGCCAGCCGCTCGCCGTCAGGCGACCAGATCGGGCTTTCGTTTTTAAATTCGTCTTTTGTGATTTGAATCGCTTCACCCGAAGCCGTTTGTTTTATCCAGATATTTTTCGTCCCGGATTTGGTCGAAGTAAAAGCGATCATTTTCCCATCAGGCGAAAATGAGCCGACGCTGTAAATCTCGCCGGGCGCGCCCGCCCAACTGACGACTTCGACAGGTTTTAAGACTACGGCTTGCGGCGTTTCGGAACTTTTATTCATGCCGCCGAAAAACCACCAGCCGCCGCCAAAAAGCAAAGCGGCTAATAGCAAAATCAGAAACGCCGGGTTAAACGAAAACTTCTTGGCTGTTTCCGCGACGGTTGTGAGGTTTCTCGGAATTTCAACCGTCAATTTTTGCTCGCCGCGATCTGTAACCCGGTTAAATTCCGCCGAAAATTCCAATTCCCTCCTCAGCGATTTCAAATCCAGAGCCAAATCTTTTATCACCTGATAACGCTCTTCGCGGTCTTTTTGCAGAGATTTTGTAACAATGCGTTCGAGTTCGCCGGGACAATCTTCAACACATTCTGACAAATGCGGCGTTTCAGTCTTTAAGATCGAGGCGATCACGTCGCCGACAGATTCGCCCGTGAACGGGACACGCCCGGTCAGCATTTCAAAAATCACCACGCCCAGGCTCCAAATATCCGTGCGGGCGTCAATGTCAGCCCGCCCGCGAATCTGTTCCGGCGACATATAAGAAGCCGTTCCCATAATCACGCCCGGATTTGTTAAATCTAGCTTTCGCGTCGGCGCTTCAAGTTCTTCGGTTGATGCCTGTTTTTCGGTTAATTTTGCCAAACCGAAATCCAGAACTTTAACCAAACCGTCCGAGCGAATCATAATATTTTCCGGCTTGATGTCGCGGTGAACGATTCCGGCGGAATGCGCGGCGACCAAAGCGGCGGCGATTTGCGCGGCGATGTCGAGAATTTGGCGCAAATCCAGCGGTTCGCCTCTCTGCCTCTGTCGCAAAGTTTCGCCTTCGATGTATTCGGTGGCGATAAAGCGCGAATTCTGAAAATCCCCGATTTCATAAATCGTCAGGATATTCGGGTGATTTAAAGCGGAAACCGCCTTTGCTTCCCGGATGAAACGCTGAACGCGCGTTTCGTCCTCTGAAAGATCTGCGGGCAGAATTTTAAGCGCGATGAGGCGTTCGAGCTTTGCGTCCTGAGCCAGAAAAACCTCGCCCATTCCGCCTTTACCGAGAGGCTTGAGGATTTTGTAATGGCTGATATTTCTCTCGAAAGAAGATTTTTCTTTTTCACTCGCACCGTTTTGTGAATCTTTCAGCGGAGGAGGTTTGGTTTTATCGGAATCAGAAAGCAATATTTCCGCTTCATCGGGCGAATTACCGTTAGAATTTTCTTCTAAAAAAAGCGAACTTTCATCCGACGGGCGTTTCAGCGCGGCTTCGTTTGGTTGTTCTGCCTTTTGCCGTTTATCGGGATCCATTTTTATAAAGCGAAAATATCGCTTATCTGCCCTGTTTACACGCCATCTGCGTAATGCTTTGTTTTATAGTTTCGGGTTGGGATTGGTTTATAAAGACATTATAATCCTAAAATTTGTAGAATCAACATTTTTTTAGAGATTTTGTATAAAATTTTGTTTTTAAGAGGAAATACAGTTTTCGATTCCGTGGAAATTACTTCAACAAATCTATCTGCCAGAGCAAATCCTGAAAGCGCGAATCGGCGTGAAGCGAATCAAACATCGGCTCGACCTTTAAAAACGGCAGATAGCCCGAACGCTCTTCAAAAGATTTTTCGAGCCATTCAAAAATTTTATCCTGCTCGTTTAAGCCCAGATAAATCATTGCGAAATTATACGCCGGCACATAACGTTCTTTGGCGGTTTCTTTTAATTTCTCCAAAACCTCTGCCGCTTGCGCCTGTTTTCCGGCGAGAGCGTAGGCTAAACCGAGATACGATTCGAAGGTCAGGCTGCCGCCGGAAAACGTGACGGATTTGCAGAATGAATTGATGGCGTTTTCGAGTTTGCCTAGCTGGAGATACGCCAGACCGAGATTTCGATAGGCGAAGGTCGAATATTTGTCTAATTCAAGCGCCTTGTTGCATTCTTCAATCGCTTTTTCGTAATCGCGGGCAAAATAATAGGCGTAGCCGAGACTGACGTGCGCGAAAGGCGAGAGCGGGTCGAGCCGCTGCACCTGCTTGCATTTTTCAATCGCTTCCTCGTGCCGTCCGAGGGCTTTCAGATAAAAACCGTAGCCGTCATGAGCGTTCGGATAATTCGGATTAAGCTGGAGTGCTTTTTTAAATTCGCGTTCCGCGCCCGAAAAATCCCAATCGTAAAGCAGGCGGAAAAACCCTAAAGAACAATGCGCCTCGCCGAGCGTGTCGTCAATTTCCAAAGCCTTGTGCGCGGCGGCTTTCGCCATCGGATAAGCCTTGTGCGGCGACCAACCGCCGGTCGAAGAAGCCAGAAAACCGTAGGCTTCGGCAATGCCGGAATAAGCGAGCGCGTAATTCGGGTCGAGTTCAATCGCCTTCTGGAAACATTCGATGCCTTTTTTAATCCATTCTTCCGTTCGCTTGGTTGTTACAAAATAGCGACCTTTCAGGTAAAGCTGGTAAGCCTCGGTATTTTTCGTGTAACGTTTAGCAAGTTTTTTCTTTTCTTCGCCCGTCAGCTTCAGCCTCAACTGCTCGCTGATGTCCTCGGCGATGTCTTCCAGCAAATTGAAAATGTTGGTCATCTTGCGGCGATACTGCTCGCCCCAGATTTGCGCTTCGTTGGCGACATCAACCAGTTCGGCTTTTACGACAACCGAATCGCCGATTTGCACAATCCGACCGGCAAAAACAGCCCGCACGCCGAGTTCATTCCCGACTTTGAGCAAATCCGTTTCCTGTCCTTTATAACGAAAAACCGTGCTTCGCGGCAGGACGCGCAGCTTCGGAAGCTTCGACAAAGAATTTATGATACATTCGGTGATTCCGTCGGAAAGATATTCGCTGTCCGAATCGGCGGCATTGACAAGCGGCAAAACGGCAAGCGAATCAATCGCTTTCCGCGTTCTACGACCTGCACTTCGCGTTAAATTCGTATTCTGAAACGCGCCCAGCGGCAAAAGCAGCGTCGCCTGCTCGCTAAAACTTATCTTTTTCGTCAAACCCGAATTGCTGACGCGCTGCAATTCGATTTCAAAGTTCAGGCGCTGTTTGAGCCGCGTCAAATCTTCCAGCAAACCTTTTATCGTTTGATAACGCTCGTCTCGCTCTTTTTTCAAAGCCTTTGAAATAATCCATTCGAGTTCCGAAGGAACATTTTTTACACATTCGGAAAGCGGTTTCGGCTCACTTTTCAAAATCGCGGCGATAACATCGCTCATCGTCGCGCCGGAAAAAGGCAAACAGCCCGAAAGCATTTCATAAACTACGACGCCCAAACTAAAAATGTCGCTTCGCATATCAACTTCCAAACCGCGAGCCTGTTCGGGCGACATATAAGCGGCAGTGCCGATAATCATTCCGGGACTTGTTGATTGCGGATTTGGGATTGCGGATTGCGGATTATTTTCGGCTTTTTCATTCCGCATTTCGATAAGCTTGGCGATTCCGAAATCCAGAACTTTCACATAACCGTCGCCGCGCAGCATTATATTTTCCGGTTTTATATCCCGGTGAATGATTCCCGCGTCGTGCGCGGCAGCCAAAGCGCCCGCCACCTGAACGGAAATGTCGAGTGTCTCAACTAAACTCAGAGGCGCGGATTTTATCCGCTCGCGCAATGTTTGACCGTCAACAAATTCGGTGGTGATAAACTGTATGTTTTCATATTCGCCGATGTCATAAATCGTCAGAATATTCGGATGATTGAGCGCGGAAGCGGCGTGGGCTTCGCGCCTAAACCGCTCGACCGCCGCCGAGTTTTGCGTGAGTTTTTCGGGAAGAATCTTTATCGCCACGTCGCGCCTGAGCCGCGTATCGCGGGCGCGGTAAATCTCGCCCATTCCGCCCGCGCCGATGGCGGATTGCAGTTTATAATGCCCGAGATTTTTACCGATATTTAGCACGTCTGAAGTTCATTAATTATATATCTATTTCATCTGTGAAACAATTTTATGAGACGATTATTTTGAAGCGTTAAGCGTTCCCTACCTTGCCCCTAAGTATAAGCGTCGGGCTTGATTCTTCATCAAAAACCTCGCCATTCCGCCCGCGCCG
Organism: Pyrinomonadaceae bacterium; assembly: GCA_035462935.1. Taxonomy (GTDB): domain Bacteria; phylum Acidobacteriota; class Blastocatellia; order Pyrinomonadales; family Pyrinomonadaceae; genus DATHTS01. Next base: position 1,027 of record DATHTS010000917.1, on the reverse strand, counting down.
ATAGCGGAAATTATTTTGTAGTGCGAGAAAATTTCGCCGATTGTAGACGCTTTTTAGGGTTCGGCGCAATTATAGCATTAGTTTGGAAAAATTAAGGGAGAAAATTTTATTTCAAACGCCTAATGTTCAGAAATAAATTTAGGTAGTCGGAAACCTTATTAAAACAAACTGCGTAACAAAAGCATTAGTGCTAGGCTGTTGCTTAATAAAGGCAAGGGTTTTATACTAAATATTCCGTAATTTTACTAAAAAAAGGAGCAAATTTTATGAGACGAAAAAGCATTTTTCTGGTTACGATTCTTGCTCTGCTGGCTTATGTTTCAATGGCAAACGTCGGCAGCGCGAAAGGTGATTTCGCCGTTGGCACGAAACTGGAAAACTTTACTTTGCTTGATCTTGAAGGCAAAGAACAATCTTTTGATAAATTAAAAGGCAAAAACGGCGCCGTTCTGATTTGGCTTTCGGCGCAATGCCCGGTCGTTAAAGCCTATAATAATCGAATCAACGCGATTGCCGCTGAATTAAAAGCCAAAGGCATCAACGTTATCGGCATCAATTCAAATGCGACCGAATCGCTCGATTGGGTAAAATCGGACGCCGCCGATGTGGGTTATAAATTCCCCGTCCTGATTGATAAAGGAAATGTTTTGGCAGACAAACTCGGCGCGACCGTGACACCGGAAGTTTACTATTTTAACGAGAAAAACATTCTGCTTTATCACGGCGCGATTGACAACGACCGTTCGGGCAAAAATCCGACGAACTTTTATCTGCGCGATGCGTCCGAAGCCGTGCTTGCGGGCAAAGAAGTTGCGACCAAGAAAGCCAACGCCTTCGGCTGCTCGATTAAGCGCGTAGAATCCAAGTAATGAAATTTCACAATTCTTTAAATCAAATCAAAGGCGGCGCGGATAGATTTTATTTCCGCGCTGCGCTTTTTGTAATTGTTTTCGCGCTTTCTTTTGCCGGAAGCTCTTTTGCGCAAGCAAAAAAGCCCGCGCAAAAACCGCCGCCCGAAACGAAACCG